>NZ_BAAFHE010000010.1:0-211786 GCF_054665075.1 Acidisoma sp. 7E03 | reverse complement strand
CGGCTGGACGTGTCCGAAGCCATGATCCATGTCGCCATGGGCAGCCTGCTACTGCGCCGGATCGCCCATAACTGACATTTCTCAAACGGACTCTTAGCCGTCCCGAGTTCCGCCGGCGTTCCACCGGTCTCGAAGGCGTCGATCAGGGCGGAGAGGTTGGAGGCATCCTCGGCGAGCGCATGGCAGGCGGCGGTCGCTTCTTCGACCATCGCGGCGTTTTGCTGTATCGAGCGGTCCATCTGATTGACGGCGGTATTCACTTCGGTCAATGCCGTCGATTGCTCGCCCGCGCCGGCTGCAATGTCTGAGACGGAAGAGTCGATTTCGTTGACATGGGCGATGATGCGGTCGAGCGCCTGACCGGTCTGGCCGACGAAATCGACCCCCGCCGCCACCTGCTGGGTGGAGGTGGAAATCAGCGTCTTGATTTCCTTGGCCGCGTCGGCGGAACGTTGGGCGAGCGCCCGGACTTCGGAGGCGACGACCGCGAAGCCGCGCCCAGCCTCACCGGCACGCGCCGCTTCCACGCCTGCATTCAGCGCTAGCAGATTAGTCTGGAAGGCGATCTCGTCGATCACGCCGATGATCTGGCTGATCTTGTGGGAGGAGCTTTCGATGCCATCCATGGATTTGACGGCCTCGCGCACGATGATGCCGGACTTCTCGGCCTCGACCTTGGCGCCGCTGACGATGCTGCGGGCTTGGCGCGCGCCATCGGCGGCCTTCTTCACGGTTGCGGTGATCTGGTCGAGGGCCGCGGCCGTCTGTTCCAGGCTTGCCGCCTGTTGTTCCGTTCGCCGCGACAGGTCGGAGGTCGAGCCGAGAATTTCGTTACTCGTTCGGGTCACTGCCTGAGCGCTCTCTCCGGCCTTGATGATCGCTTCCCGTAGCGCCGCTACGGCCCGATTGAAATCAACCCGCAACTGGTCGAGTTCTGGCAGCAGGGGTTTGTCGAGGTGCTGGCTCAACTTGCCATCGGCCAGTCCGGCGAGGGCCGCACCGATCCGCTCTACGCCTTCGATACGGGACGTGACGTCGAGCGCGAATTTCACGACCTTGACGATCCGGCCGTTTTCGTCGGCGATCGGATTGTAGGCGCCTTGGATCCAGATCCGCTGGCCCGTGCGGGTGACGCGACGGAACTCCCCCTGTTGGAACTTGCCTTTGCGCAGCTCGCTCCAGAAATGCAGGTACGCCGGGCTGTCAACCTCACCGGGCTCCAAGAAGATGCTGTGATGACGGCCGACGATCTCTTCGAGGGTGTAGCCGACCGATTCCAGAAAATTCTGGTTGGCGTGCCGGATCACTCCGTCCGGGGTGAATTCGATGACCGCCTGTGAGCGGGAGAAGGCGCGAATCTGATTCGAATAGTCGATGTTGAGCAATCTAAGCTCCGCATCCGACCATTCGACGAGAAAGCCGGTTGTTCGGCTGCCCGATTTCAGCGGTACTACCTGAAGATCGAAACTACGGCCACCCACGGTGATCGTCGCGAAATGCGGGTTGCCGAGCTTGCCCAGCATGGTGCGTTGATGCGCCGGATTCTTATGGAAGATATCGATGTTGCTGCCGATCAGCCTATCAACGTCGAAATGCGGCAGATCTTTCTTGATGTCCTTCTCGGCCGCCCGCAAGAAGCCGATGAGTGGCTGGTTCATATAGGTGATGCGTAATTGGGCATCAGCCAACATGACGTTGGTTCGAACGAGTTCCAGCGCAGCCAAGCGCGCCGCTCTGCCGCTTCCGTTCAGCTTCGAGACGATGCCCATCCCAGCCCCATTTCGTGCAATCCGGCAACGAAGATAGGAGGGTGGCGTTAAGCGAAGGTGAAAGTCTCCGTTCGCCTGGATTCAGGCGCCGGTCTTGGCGGCCGTTTGTCCGTTCTGCCGCCGTTGCAGCAGGAATTCGCGGCCGAGCTTCACCCGCGCCTCCCCGTCATAGGCGATGATGTCGGCGGTCGCGTAGGTCTCGTGCCAATGGTCGGGGATGAAGCTGCCGGTGCCCACCACGTCGATCGGCGCATGGGCGTCGGCCATTACCCGGCATTTGTCGACGCCGAAGCCGGAGGAGGCGACGATGCGGACGCGGTCGAAGCCGGCCTCGTCCAGCGCTTCCCGCATGCGCCAGATGGCGGCGGCCGAGACGCCGGTGCCGACCAGATGGCGCAGTTCCGCGTCCGACCGGTAGCGCCGGATGGCACCGGGGCTACGCCGCTCCAGCACGGCATAGCTCGCCGCCGGGTCGAGCCCTTCGAGGAAGCGGCCACCATGGGTGTCGAGCCGGACGGACATGCGGCCCGCCGCCGCAAGCTCCGGGAAGCGGCGGCAGACGGCGAGACCGTCCGTGATCTCGCGCCCGAAATAATCGACCAGCACGGTGAGGGAATCGCCCGGGAAGGTCTCGTGATACATCTCGGCTGCGCGGACGGTGGAGCCGGCATAGCCGATCAGGGCATGCGGCATGGTGCCGAGGCCCCGTTCCGCGCCGAAGAAATGCGCCGTTGCATCATTGGCATTGCCGATGAAGCCCTTCGCCCCTTCTCGCTGGGCGGCGCGGCTGCCCACCGCTGCGCCATAGGCCATCATCGCCTGCATCTCGGTGCCGGCGCAGTGCCGCGCCTCCATGGCCAGGAAGGTGATGTGGGGCAGGGCGATGCACATCTGATACGCATGGTGGGCCGCGACCGAGACCGACCCCACCTTCTGCAGCAGCAGGGTTTCGAGATCGGTGAGATGGACGTAGCTGCCGGTGATGTAGAGCAGTGGCTCACCGGCGCCCACCCATTCGCCTTCGGCGTGCAGCACTTCGATGTCGAAGGTGGTGCCGCGGGCGGCCGCCACCTCCGCCAGCCAGTCCAGCATCAGCTTGGGCGCCGAGATCACCGGCCGGCGCAGGAAGACCGCGTAGGTGACCGTCTTGTCGCCGAAGCGGCGGACGATCTCCTTGGTCTTGTTGAAATAGGCATCGGTGTAGGCGGCTATCGTCTCCGTCTGCACCAAATCCTGCGCGGCCAGCGTGTCCATCCCGTCGGTTCCTGCCTGTCTGGCGTTATTCGGCGGCAACCGCGGCCGAGGACGGGAGGCGGCGCGCCTTCAGTTCCTCGGCAACCAGGAAGGCGAGTTCCAGCGACTGCTCGGCATTGAGCCGCGGGTCGCAGAAGGACTCGTAGCGCCGGCCGAGATCGGCTTCGGTGAGGCGATGGGCACCGCCGACGCATTCCGTCACGTCCTGCCCGGTCATCTCGACATGGATGCCGCCCGGCCAGGTGCCTTCCGCCGCATGGGCTTCGAAGAAGCCGCGCACTTCGCTCAGGATCGAATCGAAGCGGCGGGTCTTGCGGCCATGGCTGGTCGAGATCGTGTTGCCGTGCATCGGGTCGCAGAGCCACACCACCTCGGCCCCGGCCTGGCGCACGGCGCGCAGCAGGCGGGGGAACTTGCTCTCCAGCTTTTCCGCGCCCATGCGGCTGATCAGCGTCAGACGGCCGGGCTCGTTCGCCGGGTTCAGCGCCTCGATCAGGCGCAGCAGATCCTCGGGCTCGGTCGTCGGGCCGACCTTTAGGCCGATCGGGTTCTTGATGCCGCGCATGAATTCGACATGCGCGCCATCCACCTGCCGCGTGCGATCGCCGATCCAGAGGAAATGCGCCGAACAGGCATAGGTTTCGCCGCTCGTGGAATCGACGCGGGCCAGCGCTTCCTCATAGGGCAGCAGCAGCGCCTCGTGGCTCGTGTAGAACTCCGTCTCGCGAATCTGCGGCGCCGTCTCCGCGGTCATGCCGCAGGCGCTCATGAAGCGCAGCGTCTCGTCGATGCGGTTGGCAAGGTCCTGATAGCGCGCGCCGAGCGGGCTGCGTTCGACGAAGCCGAGGTTCCAGCGATGGACGCTCTGCAGATCGGCATAGCCGCCGGTCGCGAATGCGCGCAGCAGGTTGAGCGTGCCGGCCGACTGGAAATAGCCGGTCTCCATGCGGCCCGGATCGGGCACGCGGGCTTCCGGGGTGAAGGCCGGCCCGTTGATGATGTCGCCGCGATAGCTCGGCAGGGTCTCGTCCCCCACCGTTTCCGTATCGGCGCTGCGCGGCTTGGCGAACTGGCCGGCCATGCGGCCCATCTTCACCACGGGCACGCTGCTGCCATAGGTCAGCACGACCGCCATCTGCAGCAGTACGCGGAAGGTGTCGCGAATGACGTTCGCCGTGAAGTCGTCGAAGCTCTCTGCGCAGTCACCGCCCTGCAGCACGAAGGCGCGGCCGGCCGCGACCTCGGCGAGGGACGCCTTCAGGCGCCGGGCTTCGCCGGCAAAGACGAGGGGAGGGTATCTGCGCAGGCGGCTTTCGACGGCGGCCAAGCGCTCGGGATCCGGATACGCAGGGATCTGCCGCACCGGCTTGTTGCGCCAGCTCGCCGGGCTCCACTGCTCCGAGGTCCGGTTCTCGAGGGGACGGTTGCTTCCCGTCTGGCTCATGTCTCTCTTCCTCGTCTTGGGCGGCGCCGCCTCGTCCTTGTTTGCCGGCGCCGGTCGGGCGTTCCGATCGGCATAACCGGAGCGCAGTCGGCGGTTATCGGCTGAAACGGGCCGAAAAGCTACTCGGCCGCTTCTGCGGCGCTCGCAACGCGGGTCCGCGTGCGCATCGTTACGAATTCCTCGGCGGCCGTGGGGTGAATCCCCGTCGTGCGGTCGAAATCCTGCTTCGTCGCCCCCATGCGCACGGCGATCGCGATGCCCTGCATGATCTCCGCCGCGTCCTCGCCCAGCATGTGGGCGCCCAGCACCTTCTGGCTGGCCTGGTCGACGATGAGCTTCATCAGCACGCGGCGGCCGTGGCGGCCGGTCAAGGTGTGGCGCATGGGCGTGAACCGCGTCACGTAGATGTCTATCGGCCCGCGCTGCACCGCCTCTTCCTCCGTCAGCCCCACGGTCGCGAGGGGCGGGGTGGAGAAGACGGCGGTCGGCACGTTCTCGTGGCTCGCTTCGCGGGGGCGGCCGCCAAAGAGCGTATCGGCCAGCGCATGGCCTTCGGCGATGGCGACCGGCGTCAGGTTCAGCCGGTCCGTCACGTCGCCGATGGCATAGATATGCGACACGTTGCTGCGGCTGCCGGCATCGACGGCGACTGCGCCGGCCTCGTTCAGGGCGACACCCGCGGCCTCGAGCCCCAAGCCCGCGACGTTGGGCTTCCGTCCGGTCGAGAGCACCACGTAATCGACCGCGAGTTCGGTGGTATCGGACAGATGCACGCGGCGCTGCGTGCCTGCAGCCCCATCGGCGAGGATGTGGGTCGGGATCACGCCGTGATGCAGGTGGATGCCCTGGGCGAGCAGGCTCTCCGCCAACGCCTGTCGCAGCTCGTAGTCGAAACCGCGCAGCGGCAGCGGCTGGCGATAGACGAGATGCACCTCCGAGCCGAGGCCCGCAAAGATGCAGGCGAATTCGACCGCGCTATAGCCGCCGCCGACGATGGCGAGCCGCGCCGGTCGCTGCGGCAGGTAGAAGAGATCATCGGTGATGCCAGCCAAGTCTGCGCCCGGGATCTCTGCCTTGTCCGGCGTGCTGCCGGTCGCGATGACGATATTGGCCGCGGTGATCCGCTGGCCGCCGACGTCGAGGGTATGCGGGTCGAGGAAGGTCGCCCGCGTCTCGAAGATGGTGGCTCCGGCATTGCCCAGCAGCGTGCGGTAGACGCCCTGCAGCCGGTCGATCTCGCGATCTTTCGCAGTGATGAAGCGGGGCCAGTCGTGCGCGCCTTTCGGAATATCCCAGCCGAAGCCGTGCGCGTCCTCCGCCCAGGTGCCGTATTCGGCCGCCTGCACCATCAGCTTCTTCGGCACGCAGCCGACGTTGACGCAGGTGCCACCCCAGAAGCGTTCTTCGGCGACGCCCACGCGGGCGCCGTGGCCCGCCGCGATACGAGCGCAGCGGGTGCCGCCCGAGCCACCGCCGATCACGAAGAGGTCGAAGTCGTAGGCCATGCCGGCGATCCCATCCGCGTGAAGAAAGTCCTCACATAGGACGGAGGACCTGTGCGATCAAACGAGGGGCAGGGGCGCGCGCGCTCTCGTACGATCCGCCATGAGGAATTGACAGGTGCGAGGCTAAATTCTACTCGTTGAGTATGTTTTATCGGCGGCCCCCTTCATGAGCGGTCTTGCGAGTGGCAAAGCCCTGACGCCGTGGCAGCGGCATGCGCTGGGTGGCCTCTCCATTCTGGTGGCCCTCGCCCTGTGGCAGGCAGCTGGCAGCTTCCACCTTGTGCCGGCCGGGCTGCTGGCCAGCCCCGCCCAGGTCGTCGCCGCCTTCGATGACATTGCCCGCCACGGCTACCGCGGCACCTCGCTTGGGCAGGATATCGCAGCGACTCTCGCCCGGGCGCTCGCGGGATTCGGGGTGGGCGCGGTCGCCGGCGTGCCGCTCGGCCTCTGGATGGGGCGAAGCCGGCTCTCTGCTGCGGCGCTCGATTGGGTCGTCCAGTTCCTGCGCCCGCTGCCGCCGCTCTCCTTTCTCGTCCTCCTCATGCTGTGGCTCGGCACGGGCGACCTCGCCAAGGTCGCGCTCCTCGCGCTCACGGCCTTTCCCATCGTGACGAGCGCCACCTATGCCGCCGTCGCCGCCGTGCCGCAGCAGAAGATCCAGGCCGCGCAATCCCTGGGTGCCAGCCGAGGCCAGATCTTTCGCCACGTCCTGTTGCCGGCCGCCTTGCCGATGATCTCGACGGGCCTGCGCGTCGCGCTTGCCGCCGCCTTCTCCACGGTCGTCGCGGCCGAACTCATGGCGGGGTCGGACGGGCTGGGCTGGATGATCTTCTCAGCCAGCCAGTTCCTGCGCAACGACGTCATCCTGCTCGGCATCATCTTGCTCGGCCTGCTCGGCATGGGCCTCAACGGTCTCCTGCTCGCGATCGACCGCAGGCTGATCCACTGGCGGGGGCAGGAATGAGCCGGCTACTGCACCGCCATCCCTGGATCGTCACTCTCGTCAGCATCATGGCCGTGCTCGGCGCCTGGGTAGGGGCGACCTATGGCGGCCTCGTCAGCGACCTGCTGCTGCCGACGCCGGACGAGCTTTGGGACGGTGCGACCGATCTCGCCCTCAATGGCTACAAGGGCTACAGCCTGGGCGCGCATATCGGCCTCAGCCTGCTGCGGGTGGGCTTGGGCTTCGGCTTCGGCACGATCGTCGGCACCTTGCTCGGCCTCGCCATGGGCATGTCCGAAGTGGTGGACGCGCTGGCGGCACCCTTCATCGAATTCCTGCGGCCCTTGCCGCAGCTCGCCTATCTCGTGCTGCTCATCATCTGGTTCGGCATCGGCGAGACGCCGAAGATCGTGCTGCTCTTTTTGGCGGCGCTGCCGGTCTCCGCCGTCGCGGCGCGGGATGGGGTGCGCAACGTCTCGGCCGAGCGCGTGAGGGCCGCCCAGTCGCTCGGCGCCAGTCGCGCGCAGATCTTTTTCCACGTCGTCCTGCCGTCGGCGCTGGGCGAAATCTTCGTCGGCGCCCGCCTCTCCGTTGGCATTGTTTATGCAACCCTCATCGCGGCGGAGATGATCGCGGGGGCCTCCGGCATTGGCTGGCTGATCCTCGATGCCGGGCGCTTCCTGCGCAGCGACTACGTCTTGGCGGGTGTTCTGCTCATCGCGGTGATGGGCATCCTCCTCGACCGCGGGCTGCTGCTGGTGCAGCGGCGCATCGTGCATTGGGCGGGCAAGTGAAACGACGCAGATCAATTCAGGAAAGGTCAGGAAACGAACATGGTTGAAACAAGTCTGGTCGGGCGGCGGGCGGTTCTGGCAGGGGCTGCGGGCCTCGCGGCAACCGCCGCGGCCGTGCCGCTGCGTCGTGCGCGCGCCGCCACCCCCACCATCAACATCGGTTATTTCGTCGAGACGAAGCCCACGATGATCGCCAAGGCGCAGGGCTGGTTCGAGGAGATGGCCGCCGCCAAGATCAATTGGGTCGAGATGGGCAGCGGCGCCCAGATCAACGCCGGCGTCGTCGGCGGCAGCATCGACATCGGCATCGGCATCGGTTCCTCGCCGACGGCGGCCGGGCTCAGCCAGGGCATTCCCTACAAAGTCATCGCCATGTTGGACAATATCGGTCCGGCCGAGGAGATGACCGTCCGCGCCTCGGCGAACATCAAGACGCCCGCCGATTTCAAGGGGAAGAAGATCGCGACGCCCTTCGGCTCCACCTCGCATTTTCGCCTCATCGGCTTCCTGCAAACCAACAATCTGTCGCTTTCCGAGGTGACGGTGCTCGACCTGCCGCCCGAGCAGATCGTCGCTGCCTGGAAGCGCGGCGACATCGACGGCGCCTATGTCTGGAGCCCGGCCAAGGCCCAGCTGCTCGCCGATGGCGGTGTGGTCTACGAGACCTATAAGGAACTCGACGCGAAGGGCTATGTCATCGCCGACCTCTTCGTTGCCCGCACCGCCTTCGCCAAGGAGCATCGCTCCGCCGTGGTCGGCATCCTGAAGGCCTATGGCAAGTCCCTCGATCTCTACCGCACCCAGCCCGACGAGGCCGCGGCGATCGTCGGCCGTGCGGCCGGCGTGAGCACCGACGTCGCCGCGGCCAATCTGAAGGAATATGATTTCGTGCCGTTGAAGGAGCAGCTGACCAGCCAGTGGCTCGGCAGCGCTGGCAAGCCCGGCGCCTTCGCGGCAGAGCTGCAGCACACGGCCGAATTCCTCGTCGGCCAGAAGAGCATCCGCCGCGCGCTGAAGCTGCCTGCCTATCAGAAGGGCATCGACACGCAGTTCCTGGAAGAGGCCATTGCCTGATCAGCCGATGACGCGTCTGGAGCAGGGGGAGGGGCAGGAGACGCCCTTCCTCTGCTTCGATCAGGTGTCCGTCACCTATGGGGCGGAGACCGCGCAGCCGACGCTCGCGCTCCGCCCGACCGATCTCAGCTTCGCCCGCGGCGACTTCGTCTGCATCGTCGGGCCGTCCGGCTGCGGCAAGACGACACTGATGCAGACGCTGGCGGGCTTCCTGAAGCCGACCAGCGGCATGGTGCGGGTGGCAGGCCAGGAGGTGACGGGGCCAGGGCCGGATCGCGGCGTGGTCTTCCAGCACGCCGCACTCTTCCCGTGGAAGACGGTGGCGGGGAATGCCGGATTCGGCCCCGCCATGCGCGGCCTGCCGAAGGCCGAGCGGCGGGCGCGCGTGGACTATTGGTTGCGCTCGGTCGGGCTATGGGATTTTCGCAATCGCTACCCCTATCAGCTCTCGGGCGGCATGCAGCAGCGCCTCGCCATCGCGCGGGCCTTGGCGAACGAGCCCGGTATTCTGCTGATGGACGAACCCTTCGGCGCGCTTGACGCGCTGACGCGGGAAAAGATGCAGGAGGAGTTGCATGCCGTGTGGAAACGCACCGGCATGACCGTGCTCTTCATCACCCACAGCGTGGACGAGGCGGTGTATCTCGGCACCGAAATCGTCGTCATGTCGCCGCGGCCGGGCCGGGTGCTGGAGCGGATTCCAGCTCCCTTCGCCCGCCTCGCCGGGGAGCGGGACATTCGCCGCATCAAGGCCGGCGCGGATTTCGTTGCGCTGCGGGAGCACGTGCTCTCCCTCATCTGGGGCGACGCGGCGTAACGCCGCGGGCGACGGCGAGACGGCGATACGTCAGTCATTTCGTCCGAGAATCCGCCGGCGGAGGCAGCCTCCGTCTCGGTTGGTTTCGCTATCCGCGACGGCCTTCTTGCCCCGATCAAGCATCTTTCGGATCGCTGCTTACGGGCACGCTGCCCAAGGCTCCCTCAGTTTTCTTCAGAAAATCGTTGACGCCTACGGGCGGATGCGAAAGAAGCCTGAGAGACGCTTTTCCTGCCTTGCGAATCGCGCGACCCGTGATCTGCAATTCTTGGTTGAGCGCTGGGAACTTTGAGAGGTTTTGATGTCGAAAGCATTTCTTGCTCAGGTCATCCAGGAATCCGCCGAGACCACGGGCGTCGCCGCAAACCGGGCGGCGACCGACGTGATGGAGGCCATCGTCAAGGAGCTGAAGAAGAACGGCCGCTTCACCCTGCCGAGCTTCGGCACCTTCATCGTCCGCAAGACCAAGGCGCGGAAGGGTCTCAACCCGCGCACCGGCGAGCAGATCAAGGTGAAGGCGGGCAAGACCGTGCGCTTCAAGGCCTCGCCCTCTCTCAAGAAGGTCGTCTGAAGGCCCAGGCAGGCCGCACGGCCTGCCCCTCTGCCTTCCTCTCTCCTGGATCAGCCGCCGCGTTGCGGCTTGGTCCGGGCTTCGCGGTCCTCCCGGCGCAGCTGTTCGAGCGGGCGGTCTGAAACTCTTTCGCCCCCGCCGCGCACTTCGCCTTCGGGCGTTCCCCGGCGGGTTTTGCGCTCATTCCCCGCCGCGGGTGGAGCGTCCCCGGCGCTTTCGGCCGCAGCGGGGCCGATCGGCAGATCGTCAGGCATGCTGACCTCCTGATGTGTCCGCCCCGGCAGATGGGAAGCCCCGCCCGGTCCAAAAGGGCAAAACGTCACCGCCTCCGCAATTTCCGCCGCCCCCTGTTTGCCGTTGCCGGATGTTCCGCTAGGCTACGGATGGGTGACACTTCGTCAGAAGAATGCGTTGGGGGCGGCAGAGGCGCGGGCATGGACACTGAACACGAGATCGCCTGGATCGACAGCGCGCGGGCGATCGTGGAGCCCCAGGACGGAAGCCAGCCCGTCATCGATCTGATCAATGGCGCCCAGAAGACCATCTCCCTCAAGATGTTCACCTTCACGGCGGACGACATTGCGGAGGCCTTGATCGCGGCCCAGGCCCGCGGCGTCACGGTGCGGATCATGCTCAATCCCGCTCGCTCTTCCGGCAGCCGTGCGAACGACGACATGAAGGCCCGCCTGCAGGCCGGCGGCATCAACGTCATCTGGAGCAGCCCGGCCTTCGCCGTCACCCACGAGAAGTCGATGGTGGTGGACGGCCGCGCCGCCATGATCGCCACTTACAACTTCGGCGTGAAGTATTTCACTGCGACTCGGGACTACGGCATCGTCACCGAAGACCCCGACGTCATTGCCGAAATGACCGAGTGTTTTGAGGCCGACTGGTCCCGCAAGCATTTCGTGCAGCGCCAGCGCAGCGCCCTGCTGTGGAGCAATCGGGGCTCGCGTGCCCTGATGTGCCAGTTCATCGACCTCGCCAAGCATTCGCTCGACATCCAGCATCCCAAATTCGTCGATGCCGTGGTGCTGGAGCGGATCATCCAGGCGCGCGAGCGCGGGGTGCGCGTCCGCGTGCTCTGCGGCGGCAAGCACGGCATCAGCACCTGGGACGTGCTGGATACCTTCGCCTCGCTGCGGCTGATGAAGCTGACCGGCGTCAAGATCCGCAAGCAGAAGGGCCTGCGCCTGCACGCGAAGCTGCTGATCGCCGACGGCACGCACGCTCTCGTCGGCTCCATGAACATCGACCGCAGCGCCTTCGACCTGCGGCGCGAACTCGGATGCTTCATCAATGACCAGGGGGCGGTCGACGTTCTGTCCGAAACCTTCCAGGACGATTGGCACGAGGCCAAGTCCTACGATCCGCCGGACCCGCTGACCGTGCATCTGGTGGATGAGGACGATCAGCCGCATGATTCCGAACTCGTCCACGAATGAGGCGGCGCCGGGCTCGGCCGCAGCGGTGAGCGAGATCGCCGAAGCGCCGCCGGTCCGCGCCTCCGCCTGGGAAATCGCCCGCACTTTCAATGAGATTTCGCTCTCGAGCTTCGGGGGCGGGCTCTCCGCCTGGTCACGCGAGATGGTGGTGGCCCGCAAGAAGTGGATGGACGACGCCGAATTCCTCAGTGCCATGACCGTCTGCCGCATCCTGCCCGGGGCCAACCAGGTCAATCTCGCGGTCTTCGTCGGCACCAAGCTCGGCGGCATGCGCGGCGCGGGGGCGGCCCTTGCCGGGCTGATCGCCATGCCGACCCTGCTGCTCGTCGCCATCGCCGCGCTCTACGCCGCCTTCCAGCATTCGCATGCGGTGCAGCACGTGCTGGCCGGCTTCGCCGCGGCCGCGGTCGCCATGACCTTGCAGATGGTGTGGAAGACCGGGCGCAGCACGCTGACCTCCGTCGTGCCCATCCTGCTCTTCGCCGTGACCTTCCTGCTCAATGGCGTGCTGCGCTGGCCCCTGTGGTGGACGCTCGCGGCCACCGCCCCCTTCGGCATCGCCTGGGCCTGGCGGCGCGCACACAAGAAGGCGGCCGCGACGGCCGCCAAGGCGGCATCATGACGCTTACCCTGGCACTTCAGCTCTGCTCCGTCTTCGGCATCACCTCGCTGCTCGCCTTCGGCGGCGGCAACGCGGTCATCCCGCAGTTCGAGCAGATGACGGTGCAGGTCTATCACTGGCTGACGCCGCAGCAGTTCACCGATTCCTTCGCCATCGCCCAGGCCGCGCCTGGCCCCAGCACCCTCATCGTCAGCCTGCTCGGCTACCGCGCCGGTGGCGTGTGGGGGGCCTTGATCGCAACTGCGGCGATGGTGATCCCGACCGGCCTCATCGTCTATGGCATCGCCAAGGTCTGGGACCGCGGGCATGGCGACAAGCCCGTGCGCCACGCCCTGCAGGATGGGCTGGCGCCGATCACCGTCGGCCTCATTCTCGCGGGTGGCGTCATCGTCGCGCGCCATGCCGAGTCCAACTGGGTGCAGCTCGCCATGACCCTGGTCGCGACCCTCGTGCTCTGCGCCACCAAGATCAACCCGCTGATCGTCGCGGTTTCCTGCGGCTTCGTCGGCTACGTGCTCGGCGCCTGAGCCCTCACCAGGGCACCGTCCGTCCCAGATAATCGCGGTAGACGATGCCGGGCGTGCCGCGTTGTGCGAGCAGCACGCGCACCAGACTCGGAATGCTCTCCTCGATCGCGAGCTTTCCTTCCGGGCCGCCGAGTTCGGTGCGTACCCAGCCGGGCGCCATCACCGCGATGGCGCGACGGATGGCGGATTGCCGCGCCGCGAAGCTGCGCATGAACATGTTCAGCGCCGCCTTGCTGCCCCGATAAAGCTCGCGCTGGCCGCTCTCGTTCTGGGCGATGCTGCCCTGGCCGGAGGACATCACGCCAATCAGCCCGTCCTCGGGGACCAGGGCCTGCAGCCGCTCGATCACCCGCATCGGGCTCAGCGCATTGGTGATCATGAGATCCACGAAATCCTCGGTCGATACCTGGCCGATCGTCTGGCTCGGGTCCGGATTGGTGGTGCCGGCATTGACGAAAAGGATGTCGAACCGCCGGCCCGCCAGGCTCTCTGCCAAGGCGGCAAGCTGGTCCGCGTCACGGATGTCCAGTCGTCCGATCTCGACTTCGGTGGGATGACGGGCTGCTAGATCATGCAGCGGGGTGGGCGGCGTCTCCTGCCGTACGGTGCCGAAGACGTGCCAGCCATGGCGCACGAATGCGGCGGCCATGGCATGGCCGAGGCCACGTGACGCGCCGATGAGCAGGATGGCGGGGCGGGGTGATGGGGTGTCCGCTGCGGTCATGATGCGCTCCTCTGGGGTCGTCCAGAGGTGACTCGCCCATAATGATTGCACCAGACGCGTGTGCTGCAATGAATCATTGCATGAAACGCTATGGATCGGGCGGCGGATGGCGTATCGGAAGAGGATGAGCCTTGATCTGAATCTGCTGACGGCGCTGGAGGCGCTACTCGCCGAGCGCAGTGTGACGGGAGCGGCCCGGCGCCTCGGCCTTAGTCCCTCGGCCACGAGCCGGACTCTCACGCGGCTTCGGGCGGTAACGGGGGACGGCCTCCTTGTGCAGGCGGGTCGTAGCCTGGTGCCGACGCCGCATGCCGAATGGCTGGCGACGCGGGTGCCGGAGCTGATGCGGGAAGCGCGGGCGGTGCTGGGGCCGACGCCAGGCGGCCTTGATCTCGCCCGGCTGGAGCGCCGCTTCTCCCTTCGCGCCGGGGAGGGGTTCGTCGAGCTTCTGGCGGCGCCGGTCGCGGCACGTGTCGCAGCGGCGGCGCCCCATGTGCAGCTCCGTTTCCTCCCCAAGCCCGATTGGGATGCCGAGCCCATGAGGGACGGGCGGGTCGATCTTGAAATCGGTGTGGTGAAGACGGCAGCGCCCGAAGTACGGACCCAGCTTCTGTTTCGGGATCAACTGGTCGGTATCGCCCGGCGCGGCCATCCGCTGCTGCGGGCGGCCGCGGTGACGACCGAGGCCTACGCCGCCTGCCAGCACGCCGTCGCCTCCCGCAAGGGCGAGGACCGCGAGCCGATCGACCCGATTCTGGAGGCGCGGGGCCTGAAGCGCCGCGTCACTCTGGTGCTTCCCAACTATCCCGATGCCATGCGGGTCATCGCACGGTCGGACCTGATCGGCCTCGTCCCGCGCTCCTGCCTCGGCCATGCGCTGGTGCCGGACCATGCAACGGCCCTCGGGCTTGCGAGCTTTGCGCCGCCGGTGGCGCTGCCGGCTTTCGCGATCGCCGCCCTATGGCATCCGCGGCTCGAGGCCGATCCCGCGCATCGCTGGTTGCGCGAGACGGTCGTGCGGCTCTGCCGCGAAGCCTATCCGTGAGGCAGCTAGAATCTGCCGGGATTTAATGTGTGCCCTTCTTTCGTCGTCACCCGCGGCTTCATGCCGCGGGTCTACCCGTTGCGGTTTAGCAACATTGTCGGGGCGCCCAGGCGGGTAGATGCCCGGCTCAAGGCCGGGCATGACGATTTTGGGAGGAGTTTACGCAAGATCTGAGAGACTCTAGCTCCGCACCACGACGTGGATCGCGCCCTGCCGCTCGACGACGTTGAGCGCCACCTCGTCGCCGACGCGCCGCAGATGCACCGTCACATGCGCGGGGCCGATCGCCAGGCGATGCAGCACCATCTCTTCGAGGAAGGGCGGCAGGCGGGGATTGCTGAAGACGACGGTGCGCGTCTCGGGCTCGATCGCGATGCCGAGCGAGGCTTGGAGCAGGGCGGGCAGGGCGCCGGCCGCCCAGGCCTGGGGCGAACAGGCGACGGGGTAGAACGTCGGCCCCTGCGCCCGGCGGCGCGCGAAGCCGCAGAAGAGTTCCGGCAGGCGCCGCATGTCGATGTGCAGCGCCGCCGAGAACTGGCCTTCGAAGATCTTCGCCACCGCCTCGGTATGGCCGTAGCGGGCGAGACCCATGGCGATCAGCGCATTGTCGTGCGGCCAGACGGAGCCGTTGTGATAGGCCATGGGATTGTAGCGCGCTTCGGTGCTGGCGATGGTGCGGATGCCCCAGCCTGAGAAGAAGTCGTGCCCCATGAAGCCTTCGGCCATGCGCGCGGCGCGCTCGGGCGAGACGATGCCGGCGAGCAGAAGGTGGCCGGGGTTGGAGCTTTTGACCCGGCAGGGCCGCTTCTGTCCGTCCAACGCGAGGGCATAGGTTCCGAGTTCCTCGCACCAGAAGATCTCTTCGAAGGACCGACGCAGCGCTTCCGCCTTCTGCTCCTGCTCGGCCGCAACCTCATGATGGCCGAGCCTGCGGCCGATCAGCGCCATCGCGCGGCGCGCGGCATAGACGTAGCCCTGCACTTCGCAGAGCGCGATCGGCCCTTCCGCCAGCCTGCCGTCGGCATGGAAGATGCTGTCGGCGCTGTCCTTCCAGCCTTGGTTCTGCAACCCGGCGCCCGTCGCGCGGTAGTATTCGACGAAACCGTCCCCGTCACGGTCGCCATGCTGCTCGATCCAGCTCATCGCGGCGTCGAGGTTCGGCCAGATCTGCTGCGCCGTGTTGTCGTCATGCGTGCGTTCGACATAGGCACCGGCCAGCATGATGAAGAGCGGTGTGCTGTCCACCGATCCGTAGTAGCGTCGGAAGGGCACTTCGCCGAGTTCGGCCATTTCGCCGTTGCGCATTTCGTGCACGATCTTGCCCGGCTCGGCGTCGGCCGCGGGGTCCACCGTCGTCGCCTGCGTCGCGGCCAGGAAGCGCAGCACACCGCGGGCAATCGTCGGGTCCAGCCACAGCGCCTGATAGGCGGTGATCAGGGCGTCCCGGCCGAAGACGGCGGTGAACCAGGGAATGCCGGCATAAGGGTAGAGCCCGGTCGGCTTCTCCGTGATCAGCATGTAGAGATCGGCGATGGCGCGGCGGATCGCCTCGTTGAACAGCTCGTTCGAGCTCTCCATGGCGGCGGCGCGGGCGGAGCGGGTGCGCATCCAGCGCCGCGCCTCCACGAGGGAGGCGAGGTAATTGGCCCGGACGTCCCGCGCCGGCACCGCCGGCTCCTCGCCGCAGGCGATTTCCACGTAGAGGACGTGGCGGCGCTCGGGCTGCAGCGTGACATCGAAGGTCGCGCGGCTGCCGTCCAGCGCCGTGGGCTCGGGGCTGAAGCGGAGCGCCGTGGTACGGCGCCGCCCGTCGAGCCCCCGGTAGCCGAGCGTCACCCGGTCAGCCGTGATCTCCGCCGCCTCGCGCGTGCCGTGGCGCAGGCGGGTTTCGCCGCGTACCTCGAAGAGATCGGCGAAGTCGCTGTCGAAGCCGATTTCGATCCGCAGGCGCGCTGGCGCCTGCGCGAAGCTGCGCAGCTCGATCCGCTCGAAGCAGGTGGCATTGATCATGAATCGCGTGCGGCGCACGTGGACCGAGCCGTGGTCCAGCACGACGCGGCCGTTCTGCGACAGGTCGGGGTTCGACAGGTCGCAGATCAGCGCGGTGTTGTCGTCGCGAATGGTGGAACTCAGCAACACCGGCCGGCCGCCGCCGATCGACAGATCGAAGACGGAGAGGTGGCGCGTGTCGCGGTTGTAGAGTCCTTCCGTACCGCCCTCATAGGGCAGGATATTGCCGGACAGATCGAAGACGCCGAACATGTCCGCGTTTTTCAGCGTGCGGTATTGCCGCTCCTGCAACGAGACGGTGGCGCCCACCGCCTGCGGGGGCGTGTCGGTATCCTGAACGTCGGCCATGCCTGGGGCAGTCTCCTCGTTGATCTCTCAGACAGGGCCGGAGACGCGCCCCGGCCCCGATCCATTCACCCCTCGAAGGAGGATACTTCGCGCCAGAGGTCGATGCCCCCCTCGCGCGCATACTGGTCGATCTCCGCCAATTCCGCCTCGGAGAAGGTGAGGTTCTTCGTCGCGTCCAGCGCATTGTCGAGCTGGGCGACGTTGCGCGCGCCGATCAGGGCCGAGGTCACGCCCGGCTGGCGCAGCACCCAGGCGATCGCCATCTGCGCCAGCGACTGGCCGCGCCGTTCCGCGATGCCGTTCAGCGCGCGGACATAGGTGAGGTTTTCCTCGGTGATGAGGTCCTTCGAGAAGTAGCGGTCCTCGGCGGCGCGGGTGCCCTCCTTGATTCCACCGAGATATTTGTTGGTGAGCAGGCCCTGAGCGAGCGGGGAGAAGGCGATGCAGCCGGTGCCGATCTCTTCCAGCGCCTGCAGCAGGCCGCCTTCCACCCAGCGGTTGAGCATGGAGTAGGAGGGCTGGTGGATCAGCAGCGGCACGCCGCGTTCGCGCAGCAGAGCCGAGGCCTTCTTCGTCAGCTCCGGCCCGTAGGAGGAGATGCCGACATAGAGCGCCTTGCCCTGGCGCACGAGCTGGGCGAGCGCGTCCATCGTCTCTTCCAGCGGCGTCTCGAAATCCGGCCGGTGAGAATAGAAGATGTCGACATAGTCCAGCCCCATGCGCTTGAGGCTCTGGTCGCAACTCGCGATGAGGTATTTGCGGCTGCCGCCCATGCCGTAGGGGCCGGGCCACATGTCCCAGCCGGCCTTGGAGGAGATGATCAGCTCGTCGCGATAGGCGGCGAAATCCTTCTTCAGCAGGATGCCGAAATTCTCCTCCGCCGAGCCGTAGGGCGGGCCATAGTTGTTGGCCAGGTCGAAATGGGTGACGCCGCGGTCGAAGGCGCGGCGCAGGATGGCGCGGCCGTTTTCCAGAACGTCCGTGCCGCCGAAATGGTGCCAGAGGCCCAGGGAGATCGCCGGCAGCTGGATGCCGGAGCAGCCGCAGCGGCGATAGGGAATGGCCTCATAGCGGCCGGGATCGGCAATGTAGGTCATGGTCGTTCCAATCTTGCGTCTTATCGGGTGACGTCCCGAGCCTAACCCGCGATGCCGCCCAGGGACAGGGGGCGGCGCCGCTCAGGAGCCACGTCTTGTCGGGGCCGGCCGCGCCCCATATTGCCCTTGACCGGATCGTGTTCTCCGGTCACGCGGACCGGCCAGGGAGAGGACCATGGGAGCCATTATGGGGTGTCTCCGCCGGTGGGGCGGCCGGACCGCAGGCACCTTGCTGACGCTGGCTGCGGTGATGACGGGCGGGTCGGCCCAGGCGCAGCGCGTGCTCGAATGCCAGTTCGTCTCTGTGCAGCCCTCCTCCTTCGCCTATGGCAGTTGGAGCTTCGCCGCCGATATATCGGGCGGCTATCTGCACATGCTGCTCACCCGGCCGCCCGATGCCGCCCCCTTCGCCACGGATTACGCGCCGCTGCGCGACGGCATGTCCGTCCACAAGGCCGTGCCGGCAGCGAGCAGCGACAGCGGCGCGACGGCCGCCTTCGAACTCGCCACCGTGCAGCCGGGGAATGTGCTGGTGTTGGATCAATGGAGCTTCGGCGGCAGCGAGTCCTACGACACGCTGACGTTGCGCTGCCCGAGCCATCGCTGATCCGGGCGACGATCGCGGTCAGACGATCGGCGGCGCATCCCGGTCTTGCTGGCCGCGCCGATGGGGCCTACACAGGTCGTTACGGTTCCGCGTCTAAGGATCAGGATGACCAGACCATGGGGTCCCGCGCCCTCGATTGAGGGCCTTGCCTCCGCCCCCTTGCCCATGGGCACGACGAGCGGCCTGAAGCCGCTGCCCGGTTTGTTGATGGGGATCGGGGCCATGAAGGCTGGGACCAGCTGGCTCTACGAGATGCTGCGCTGCCATCCGGCGCTCTCCTGCGCGCCGGTGAAGGAAATCCACTACTTCTGGGAATGCTACGGTACTTTCTCGCTGCTCTCGCCCGAGCAGCGGCGGGCGACGGCGGCGAGCCATATTTCGGGTCAGCTGCCGACGCTCGCGACGGCCGAAATCGGGCCTTACCTCGATTGGTACAAGGCGTATCTCGCCGATCCGGTCGACGATCACTGGTTCACGAGCCTCTTCCCGCCGCGGCGCGGCACTGCCTTCTGTGTCGAGTTCAGCAATATGTCTGCGCATCTCGGGCCGGCGGGATGGGCGCATGTGCGGCGCTTCACCGACCGTCTGCGCATTCTCTATGCGCTGCGCAGCCCGGTACGCCGCCTCTGGAGCCATGCCCGTTTCCACGCCGCCATCATTGGCCGCCTGGATCAACTGCCCCATTTCGATGCCGCCGCCTTCAAGGCTTTCCTGACCGAATCCGGTTGCTTCCAGAATGGCCGCTATGCCGAGGTTCTGAGCCGGCTCGCGGCGGAATGCGACACGAGCGAATATCTGGTGGTGCATGCCGAAGAGATGGCCGCCGAGCCGCTGCAGGTGATGCGCGGCATCGAGGCGTTCTTGCGGGTGGCGCCTGCCGCCTATCCGGCGGAGCTTGCGGCGGCGCGGCTCAACGTCTCCCCGTCTCTCACGATGCCGCCGGCCTTTGCCGCCGCCGCGGCATCCGAGATCTGGCGGGAGCTGGACGCCCTGGGCGCCGCCGGCTTCCCCGTTCCGCCCGACTGGATCGCGGATGCCGAGGCTTTGGCCGCCCGGCCGGGCTGAGCGTCAGGCCGTCCGCCGCGGCGCCAGCATCGCGACGGCCAGCACGGCGATGGCGATGACCGCCGCCAGGATGAAGACGCCGTTCAGCGCATGGGACAGGCGGGCCGCTTCTTCTGCAAGCGCTGCCGGCGAAAGGGCCGCCCGCAGCTGCGGATTGACCAGTTCGCGCATGACGTCATGCCCGCCCGTCGCGCCGAGGCCGGCATTGAGGATGCCGCCGAAGGCTGCCGCCCCCAAGGCCTGGCCCATCAACCGGCTGAAGTAGAAGAGGGCGGTGGATCGGCCACGCTCGGTCGCCGGCACGCCCGATTGCACGGCGATGGTGAAGACGATGCTGGTCAGCCCCATGCCGGCGCCGATGGGCAGGCCGATGAGGTTCAACCATAGCAGGCTATGGCCGGCCGCAATCGGCACCAGTGCCACCATGCCGACCAGCAGCACGAGACCGCCCGCGACCGCCAGGCTGCGGTTCGAGAGGCGGCCGACCTGGCGGCCGATCGTCATGCTCGTCACAGTCCAGGCGAGGGTGATGACGCCGACCACGATGCCGGCCTGCAGCGCGCTCTGCCCCATCGCCCCCTGCACCAGTGGCGGCAGGAAGGCCGTGACGCCGAGGAGCAGGGCACCGGCCAGGAAGGCCGAGAGATTGGCCGTCACCAGCAGGCGCCGGAACATGAGATGCAGCGGCAGCAGCGGATGGCGCAGCCGGCGTTCGCGCGCAGCGAAGCCAGCGAGGGATGCGGCCGCGCCGATCAGCATCGCCGCCATCCCGCCCGCGCTCAGCGTGTCGAACTGCACGAGCGCCGCCATGAGCAGCGCGAGGCCCACGACCAGCAGCACGCAGCCGAGCAGGTCGATGGGCGTGGCCCGCCGCACCTCATGGCTGTCCGAGAGATAGCGCCAGACCATGGTCATGGTGACGAGGCCCACCGGCAGATTGACCCAGAAGCAGAATTCCCAGCCCAGGGTGTGGACGAAGAAGGCGCCCATCAGCGGGCCCGCAATCGCCGCCATGCCCCAGACGCCGGAGACGTAGCCCATGAGCCGCGGCCGGTCGGCGGGGGCCGAGACATCGGCGATGATGGTGGTGCCGAGCGGCGCGAGGCCGCCGCCGCCGATGCCCTGAATGGCGCGGAAGATCACCAGCCAGACCATGCTGTGGGCACAGCCGCAGAGCAGGGAGCCGGCCAGGAAGAGGCCGGTGCTGCCGAGATAGACGGGCTTGCGGCCGAAGCTATCGGCCAGCCGGCCGTAGAGCGGCGTCATCACCGCCTGCGTCAGCAGATAGATGCCGAAGACCCAGGAAAAGAGGTGAAAGCCGCCGAGCTTGCCGACGATGACCGGCATGGCGGTGCTGATGACGGTGACCTCCACCGCCGCCATGAAGGTGGAGATCAGCATGGCCGTGATGATCACGCGGGCATGGCGCGGTGCCGCGGCGCTTTCCGGAAAATTCGTCCCATCGGCCATCGTCAGGCCTCCGGTGCCGCGCCCTCCCAAGCGTGCCAGGGAAGATCGCGGCCGGCGGATGTCGCATATCGTCGTGGCATCGTCATCGGCGTCATGGCAGCCCATCCTCCGGCCCGAGAAATTGTCGGGTCGTGGCGGCGGCCTCCGCAAGTCCGACCCGTTCCACCGCCACACCGGGCGGGAAGGCAGAGAGCAGCCGGGAAGGCGTGCGGCGGTCAAGCAGCACGAACACACCCCTGTCATCCGCCCGGCGGATGAGCCGGCCGAAGGCCTGGCGTAGCCGAAGGCGGGCGATGCGATCGTCGAACTCCTTCGGCGCGCCGCCGGAGAGATGGATCCGTCGCTCGCGATGCAGGATGTCGGGCCGCGGCCAGGGCACCCGCTCGAAGACGACGAGGCGCAGGGCGCGGCCCGGCACGTCCACCCCGTCCCGCATCGCATCGGTGCCGAGCAGGCAGGAGTTTTCCTCCGAGCGGAAGATGTCCACCAGCGTCGCGTTGTTCATCGCGTCGATGTGCTGGGCGTAGAGGGGCAGGCCCGCCTCCTCCATCGCAGGCGCGATGCGGCGATGGACGGAACGGAGCCGCCCGATCGCCGTGAAGAGGCCGAGCGCCCCCCCGCCCGAGGCGAGGAAGAGCGTGCGATAGGCGGCGGCCAGCGATGCTGGGTCGCCGGTATCGACGTCGCTCACCACCAGCGCGCGTGTGCGGGTCGCATAATCGAAGGGGCTGGCGAGGCTGGCCCGGATGGCGGGCAGGGGCAGATGCGTCGCGCCCACACGGGCTTCCGCTTCCGCCCAGGCCTGCTCGGGGTCTTCCTCGCCGCCGTCGCGCAGCGTCGCCGAGGTGATGACGAGGCCATGGGCCGGGGCCGCGACGGTGGTGGAGAAGGGCAGCGTCGGGTCCAGCCAATGGCGCAGCAGTGCCACGTCCCGCACCTGCGCGCCGTCCCGGTCGAGCCGCAGGAACTGGATGTGGCGCAGCAGAGCGCCCTCGGCTGCGGGCGGCGTGATCAGCTCCTCCAGCATCAGCCCCCAGGCGCGCAAAGGTTCGATGCCGCGCCGGGTCAGTGTGCGGCCCATCCCCTCGATCCGAGCGCGGCTGCCAGCGTCCAACTCCTCCGCCTCGTCGTCGAGCCGGGCGAGAAGCCGGGTGCGGAGCGTGGTCAGCGGTTCCGCGATGCGCGCGAGCGCGCGCTTCAGCGCCTCGGCCGCACCCCTGACCTCTTCCGAGACTGGTTGCAGATCGCATTCGGCCGAGAAGCCCGCCCGCGCCTCGTACTCGGAGCCGCGGCCGGAGAGCCGGGCGAGGATCTGCCGGCGGAGAGCCGCGAAGAAGGTTTCCGAGGGGTTGGCTTGTGCCGGTTCCGAGTCCGGGGCCGTTGCGGCGGGGTCACTCTCCAGCCGCATGCCCCAGCCGGGCGCAGGCAGGCTGCGGGCCGCCATCAGCGCGGCATCGAGCGGCACCACCAGATCGGCCTGGCCGGAGACGAGATCGCCGATGCGGCTCGTCAGCCCCTTGCCGCGGCTGCGCATGCCTTCCGCGCCCAGCAGCCAGCGGCGAAGCTCGGCGGTCTCCCGCCCCGAAAGCTCGGCGGAGAAAGCGGCGTCGGCGGCATCGAAGATATGGTGCCCCTCGTCGAAGACGTAGCGGGTGGGCACGTAATTGTCGTCGAGGCCGCCCCAGGCCGCCTGCGTCAGCACCAGCGCGTGGTTGGCGACGACGAGATCAGCCTCCCGCGCGCGGCGGATGCTATGCTCCACGAAGCAGCGCTTCCAATGGGTGCAGGCGGCATAGAGGCATTCGCCCCGCCGATCGGCGAGGCTGCCCAGCAGAGGCGCGCCGAAGAGTTCCATGAACCAGCCCGGTAGGTCGCCGCCGAGGATATCCCCGTCGCTCGTCACCGCCGCCCAGCGCGCGATGAGGCCGAGCGGGATGGTGATGCCGGGGTTGACGCCGGAGAGCGCGGCGGTGACCGCATCCTCCATATTGAGCAGGCACAGATAGTTCTCCCGCCCCTTGCGCAGCACGACGCGGCGCTGCCGTTCGGCGGGGTCCGGGAAGAGCCGTTCCAACTCGCCTTCCACCTGGCGCTGGAGATGCCGGGTGTAGGTCGAGATCCAGACCGGCGCGTGGTTGCGCTCGGCCCAGAGGCTGGCGGGTGCGACGTAGCCGAGGGTCTTGCCGGTGCCGGTGCCGGCTTCGGCGAGGACGAGATGCGGGGCGCCTTCCGTGGTGCGGGGCTCGAAGGCGGCGGCCGCGGCGGAGGCGTAATCCGCCTGGCCCTGGCGCTGCTCCGCGGCTTCGCCCAGCAGGCGGGCGAGGCGGGAGCGCGCTTCCGCCGAAGAGACGGGCAGGCTGGACGGTGGCGGAGGTGGCGCCGTCTCCTCCCATTCGGGCAGCCGCCGCCAGACGCGGAAGGCGTTGGCGTCCTTCGCCGGAGGCGGGGGGGCGCCGCCAGCGTCGAGGGCCTCCACCACCAGCGGCCCCCAGCCCCAGCCGGCCGTCCCCATGCGATGGGCGAGCGCGGCGGCATCCCGCTGGGCGGGCCGGGTTGCCGTTTCGTAGACTTCGCGCAGCAAGGCGAGCGCGATGTCGGGCAGCAGCGCCGCCGCGGCCTCCAGCCCTGGCCCGGGCGGCGGCAGGCCGAGCGCTTCGGCAAGGCCGCGCACGGTCGGCACCACGGCGTGGGCCGGGCGGACGAAGGCGAAAAGCTCCAGCAGGTCATAGGCGGGCAGGGGGCGCAGGCCGAGGCGGCGCCAGCAGGCAGGGGCATGGACCAGCAGCGGCGGCCCGAATTCTTCCAGCCGGGCTGCAAGGTCCCGGCCTGCGAGATCGAGCATCTCGCCATCCGGGGTGAGCAGCACGGCATGGCCGCTGCCGGCGGCGAGCGCGGGCCAGTCCGGCAAGGAGAGGGCCGTAGCCGGCCGGGACGCACTCATACCGCAACCTTCATTGACCGGATACCGCACCTTTCTTACTGAAACGAGCCATGAACCAGATCGCCCGAACCACGCCTGCCCCGAAAGTCTGGCCCTTCGAAGAAGCGGCCAAAGTGGTCGCTCGTCTGGAAAAAACGGGCAAAGGCGTGGCCCTGTTCGAAACCGGCTACGGCCCCTCCGGCCTGCCGCATATCGGCACCTTCGGCGAGGTCGCCCGCACCACCTGGGTGCGTCAGGCTTTTACGGCGCTGACCGGCCTGCCGTCGCGCCTCATCGCCTTTTCGGACGATATGGATGGCATGCGCAAGGTGCCGGACAATGTGCCGAACCGCGAGATGCTGCGCGAATTCCTCGGCAAGCCGCTGACAGACGTGCCCGACCCCTTCGGCACGCATGAGAGCTTCGGCCACCACAACAACGCGCGCCTGCGCGCCTTCCTCGACGGTTTCGGCTTCGACTATGAATTCATCTCGGCGACCGAGAGCTACCGCGCTGGCGTTTTTGACGAGGCGCTGCGCCAGGCGCTGCGCCGCCATGAAGAGATCAAGGCCGTTGTCCTGCCGACCCTCGGGCCGGAGCGGCGCGCCACCTATTCGCCGATCCTGCCGGTGCATCCGAAGACCGGCATCGTCATGCAGGTGATCATCGAGAAGGTGGACCCTGAGGCCGGCACCGTGTGCTGGCGCGACCCGGAGGACGGCACCTTCTACGAAACGCTGGTCACTGGCGGCGGCGCCAAGATGCAGTGGAAAGCCGACTGGGCCATGCGCTGGGCGGCCCTCGGCGTCGATTACGAGATGGCGGGCAAGGACCATATCGAGGGCATCAAGCTTTCGGGCGAGATCTGCCGCATCCTTGGCGCCGAACCGCCGGCCGGCTTCAATTACGAGCTGTTTCTGGACGACAAGGGGCAGAAGATCTCCAAGTCCAAGGGCAATGGGCTCGCGATCGAGGAGTGGCTGAAATACGCGCCGCAGGAGAGCCTCAGCCTCTTCATGTTCAACGCGCCGCAGCGGGCCAAGCGGCTGTTCTTCGACGTCATTCCCCGCGCGGTGGACGATTACCTCGCCCATGTCGCCAAAGCACAGCGCGAAGAGCATGTGGATGAGAGCAATCCGGCCTGGTTCATCCATGGCGGCCCGGTGCCCGCAGATGCCGGCAGCCCGATCAGCTTCGGCATGCTGCTGAACCTCGCCTCCGTCGCCAATGCCGAGACACCGGACATCCTCTGGGGCTTCATCCGCCGCTATTCGCCGGATCTGACGCCGGAAACCTCGCCCTTCCTGGCCAAGCTGGTGGGCTACGCCGTCGCCTATTACCAGGACTTCGTGAAGCCGAAGAAGGCCTTCCGGGAGCCGACCGAGGTGGAGCGCGCGGCGCTCGCTGATCTCGCGGCCGAACTCCGCCAGGTCGCGCCCGGCACCTCTGCCGAGGACATCCAGACCCTGGTCTATGAGGTGGGCAAGCGCCATCCCTTCCCGGCGCTGAAGGACTGGTTCGGCTGTCTGTATCAGGTGCTGCTCGGCCAGAGCGAAGGGCCGCGCTTTGGCGGCTTCGTGGCGCTCTATGGTGTGGCCGAGACGGTGGCGCTGATCGAGGGTGCTCTCGCGCGCTGACTGGAGGCGCCCTCTGTCGCGAACAAAAACGCCGCAGGGTTCTGCCCGGCGGCGTTTTTTGTTCTTGTACGCCTCGGGCTTGTCGCGCGTTCTTTTTGGTCCGATCCGGCCCCAAAAGCTTTCGCCTTTGCTCGATAGGACCGATTCGGTCTTACTTATCCAGAAGTTCTAATGGTCAGCCGCAGTGAATGGCTGCCATGCGCCGAAACTAGGTACGCATTACTGACTTTCTTGCTGATTTCCCTTCGCGCTCAAAAAAAATCCAGCTAGAGAAGATCACCGTTCCGCAGTCGCGAAGGCGGCTGCCTGCTCCCTTTTCTGCCGGAGGACCGTCCATGGCCGAGCGCATGCTGAAATTCGTGCATACGCCCCAGAAGATCCCCCAGAAGCGCGCCGTCGATCTGCGCCTGAAGGATTTCGACGAGATCTACAACCGCTTCGACCCGGCGCGCGCCTCCGAACAGGCCAGCCGCTGCAGCCAGTGCGGCGTGCCCTTCTGTTCCGTCCATTGCCCGCTCGGTAACCACATCCCGGACTGGCTGCGGCTGACCGCCGAAGGCCGCCTCCAGGAAGCCTACGAGGTTTCTTCGGCCACCAATACCTTCCCCGAGATCTGCGGCCGCATCTGCCCGCAGGACCGGCTGTGCGAGGGCAACTGCGTCATCGAGAAGGGCTTCGACAGCGTCACGATCGGTGCGGTCGAACGCTACATCACCGACACCGCCTTCGAAAACGGCTGGGTGACGCCGGTGAAGCCGGCGCAGGAACGCGCGGAATCGGTCGCCATCATCGGTGCGGGTCCGGGTGGCCTCGCTGCGGCCGAACGGCTGCGCGCTCAGGGTTATCAGGTGCATGTCTATGACCGCTACGACCGGCCGGGCGGGCTGATGATCTACGGCATCCCGGGGTTCAAGCTGGAGAAGGACGTCGTTCTGCGTCGCTGGAAGTATCTGGAAGACTGCGGCATCCAGTTCCACCTCAACTGCGCCATCGGCGACGGTGAGGCGGACACCATCTCCTTCGCCGCGTTGCGGGCGAAGCATGCCGCCGTCGTCATCGCGACCGGTGTCTACAAGGCGCGCGACATCGGCGGCCCCGGCGCCGGCCTCGCCGGGATCGTCCCGGCGCTCGACTACCTCACGGCCTCCAACAAGCTCGGTCTCGGCGAGACCGTGCCGGATTTCGCGAATGGCCTGCTCAATGCCGAAGGCAAGCGCGTCGTCGTCATCGGCGGCGGCGATACGGCGATGGATTGCGTGCGCACAGCCGTGCGCCAGGGCGCCAAGTCGGTGCAGTGCCTCTATCGCCGCGACCGCGCCAACATGCCGGGCTCGCTGCGCGAGGTGAAGAACGCCGAGGAGGAGGGTGTGGACTTCGTTTGGCTCTCCGCCCCGGAAGCCTTCCTGGGCGAGGGCCACGTCTCCGGTGTGCGCGCGGTGCGCATGCATCTCGGCCTGCCCGATGCCTCGGGCCGCCAGTCGGTGGAGCCGGTGGCCGGCAGCCACTTCAATATCGACGCCGATCTCGTCATCAAGGCGCTCGGCTTCGACCCCGAGGACATGCCGAAGATGTTCGGCGAAGCGGGGCTCGAGGTCAGCCGCTGGGGCACGCTGCGCGTCAACCACCGCAGCTTCATGACCTCGATCCCCGGCGTCTTCGCAGCCGGCGACATCGTGCGCGGCGCGAGCCTCGTGGTCTGGGCGATCAAGGATGGGCAGGACGTGGCGGCGCAGGTGCACGCCTATATCCAGCAGCCCGCGACCGTCCCCGTGGCGGCGGAATGAACGTGGTACGCAAAGAGCAGCGTCATCCCCGGGTGGGGCCGCCCTCGGGCTGTCCCGGGGACCGACCCGGCGGGGCGCCCCTGCGGGTGGATGCGCGGGTCAAGCCCGCGAATGACGGCAGAAGGGTGAGCCGGTTTGTTGTGACCGTCGCCGTCGCGGCGGCGGTTGCACTGGGTGTGCCAGCCGCGCGCGCAGACAACGCGCCCCCGCCGCTCACCACGGCGCAGATGCAGCTCGCGACCCAGCTGGTGCAGGCGATCGGCATCCAGCAGGTGGCGGATGCCGCGCTGCAGGGGCTCAAGCTCGTGCTGGTGCAGTCGCTCGCCGACAACAACAAGCAGCCGCCCGAGAAGGTGGAGCCGGTGGTCGACCAGATTCTGATGCCCGATCTGCGCGCGGAGGAGCCGAAGTTCGTGGCGGCGATCGCCGCGCTCTACGGCCAGGCCTTCACCGCCGAGGAGATGACCCAGATCCTCGCTTTCTATCAGACCCCGGTGGGGCAGAAGCTACAGACCCTGCAGCCGGAGTTGACCCATCAGATGGTGGAGGCGGGGCACGTCTGGATCGGCCAGGCCGGCGAAGCCGTGCTGAAGGCCGATGCCGGCAAGCTCGCCGCCCAGGGTTTGAAGATCGATTGAACGTGACGCGCCCCTGCCCAAGGGGTGGCCGGCAGCCTTCGGGCTGCACGATGAGGAGAACGCCATGACTGACCGGATCGAGACGGAAGGCCTGATGGGCGCGGTGCTGGAAAGCGGCACCGAATTCGTCGAGGGTTGGGCGCGCAATACCACGGCGCTCGCCGGCTCCTATGATTTCAGCCAGGAGCATGATGCCTGCGGCGTCGGCATGATCGCGGCCCTCGACGGCCGCCGCCGGCGTGACGTGGTGCAGGCCGGCATCGACGCGCTGAAGGCGGTCTGGCATCGCGGTGCGGTGGATGCCGATGGCAAGACCGGCGACGGCGCCGGTATCCATGTCGAAATCCCGCAGGATTTCTTCGCCGCCGCCGTGGAGCGGAGCGGCGCCGTGCTGCGCCCCGGCCCGATCGCGGTCGGCCAAGTCTTCATGCCGAAGACCGACCTCGGCGCGCAGGAGCGCTGCCGCGAGATCGTGGAGACCGAAATCCTGGCCCTCGGCTACGAAATCTACGGCTGGCGCCAGGTGCCCATCAACGTCGCCTGCATCGGCGAGAAGGCGAATGCGACGCGGCCCGAGATCGAGCAGATCATGCTGTGGAATGCGCGCGGCGTCTCGGAAGAAGAGTTCGAGCGCGACCTCTACGTCATCCGCCGCCGGATCGAGAAGCAGACCATCGCGGCGCAGATCCCGGATCTCTACTTCTGTTCGCTCTCCTGCCGCTCGATCATCTACAAGGGCATGTTCCTGGCCGAGAGCCTGACGGAATTCTATCCGGACCTGCTCGACCCGCGCTTCGTCTCGCGCTTCGCGATCTATCACCAGCGCTATTCGACCAACACTTTCCCCACCTGGAAGCTGGCGCAGCCCTTCCGTTCGATCGCGCATAATGGCGAGATCAACACCATCAACGGCAACGTGAACTGGATGAAGAGCCACGAGACGCGGCTCTCTTCGGAACTGCTCGATGCCTACATGGAAGACATCAAGCCCGTTGTGCAGGCGGGGGGCTCGGACACCGCCTCGATGGACAATGTCTTCGAGCTGCTGATCCGCTCCGGCCGCGATGCCGCGATGGTCAAGGCGATGATGATCCCGCCCTCGATCGGCGCGACCTCCTTCATGCCTGAAGCGCATCGCAACATGATCGAATACTGCAACGCGGTGATGGAACCGTGGGACGGCCCGGCCGCGGTGACGGCGACCGACGGCCGGTGGGTGGTGGCGGGGCTCGACCGCAACGGCCTGCGCCCGCTGCGCTATACGGTGACGAGCAACGATCTGCTCGTCGTCGGCTCCGAGACCGGCATGGTCAAGTTCGACGAATCGATGATCGTGGAGAAGGGCCGTGTCGGCCCCGGCCAGATGATCGCGGTCGATCTCGAAGAGCCGCGTTTCTATGACAACGCGACGATCATGGACCAGCTCGCCGCCCGTCACCCCTATGGCGAATGGGCGAAGCGCATCGTGCGGATCGACGATCTGGTGAAGACCGACACGGTGGAGCCGGTGGCCTTCGCGACCGAGGAGCTGCGGCGCCGACAGCATGCGACCGGCATGACGCTGGAGGAGATGGAGACCATCCTGCAGCCCATGGTGGAGGATGCGAACGAGGCGACAGGCAGCATGGGCGACGATACGCCCATCGCCGTGCTCTCCGACCGCTACCGCGGCCTGCATCATTATTTCCGCCAGAACTTCAGCCAGGTGACGAACCCGCCCATCGACAGCCTGCGCGAGACCCGCGTGATGTCGATCAAGACGCGGCTCGGCAATCTCGGCAACGTGCTGGAGGAGGGCGAGCATCAGTTCGACATCCTGCAGCTCGACAGCCCCATCCTCTCGACCGGCGAGTTCCTCGCCATGCGCGAGAAGATGGGCGCGTCGGTGACCGCGATCGACGCGACCTTCCCGGTGGAGCAGGGCGAAGCCGGGCTGCGGCGCGGTATCGACCGCATCCGCCAGGAGGCGGAAGAGGCCGTGCGCGCTGGTGCCGCCCATCTCATCCTGAGTGACGAGGCGATGGGCCCTGGCCGCGTCGCGATCCCGATGATCCTGGCGACGGGTGCGGTGCATACGCATCTCGTGCGCAACAGCCTGCGCACCTTCACCAGCGTCAACGTCCGTTCGGCCGAGTGCCTGGACGTGCATTACGTCGCCGTCCTCGTCGGTGTCGGCGCGACGACGATCAATCCCTATCTCGCGCAGGAGTCGATCGCCGACCGGCTGCGCCGCGGCCTCTTCGGCGAGATGACGGTGCGTGCCGCGGTCACGCGCTACAAGAAGGCCCTCGACAAGGGCCTGCTCAAGACCATGGCGAAGATGGGCATCGGCGTCCTCTCCTCCTATCGGGGTGGCTACAACTTCGAGGCGATCGGCCTCAGCCGTGCGCTGGTGGGGGAGTTCTTCCCGGGCATGCAGTCCCGCATCTCGGGCATCGGCCTCACCGGCATCGCCCGCAAGGTGCTGGAGCTGCACAAGGCCGCCTGGGCCGAAGGCGTGGCGCCGCTGCCCGTCGGCGGCAACTACAGGCTGCGCCGCGGTGGCGAGACCCATGCCTTCGACGGCAGCCTGATCCATGTGCTGCAGACGGCGGTCGCGACCGACAGCTACACGACCTACCGGAAGTATTCGGCCGCCTGCCGCAGGCTTCCGCCCGTGGCGCTGCGCGACCTGCTCGATTTCCGCACCGACGGCCTCTCACCCATTCCTCTGGAAGACGTTGAGAGCATCACGGAAATCCGCAAGCGGCTGATCGCGCCGGGCATCTCGCTCGGTGCCCTCGGGCCGGAAGCGCACGAAACCCTCTCCATCGCCATGAACCGCATCGGCGCGCGCTCCGACAGCGGCGAGGGTGGCGAGGACCCAGAGCGCTTCAAGCCGCGCGCCAATGGTGACAACGCCTCCTCGGCGATCAAGCAGATCGCGTCCGGCCGCTTCGGCGTGACCGCGACCTATCTGAACAACTGCCGCGAGATCGAGATCAAGGTGGCTCAGGGTGCCAAGCCCGGCGAAGGCGGCCAGCTGCCCGGCTTCAAGGTGACGGGCCTTATCGCCAAGCTGCGGCATTCCACGCCCGGCGTGATGCTGATCAGCCCGCCGCCGCATCACGACATCTATTCGATCGAGGATCTGGCGCAGCTCATCTACGATCTGAAGCAGATCAACCCGGAAGCGACCGTCTGCGTGAAGCTCGTCTCGCGCTCCGGCATCGGCACCATCGCGGCCGGCGTCGCCAAGGCGAAGGCGGATGCGATCCTCATCTCCGGCCATTCAGGCGGCACGGGTGCGTCGCCGCTGACCTCCATCAAGTATGCCGGCCTGCCGTGGGAGATGGGGCTGTCGGAAGCGCATCAGGTGCTGATGCTCAACCGGCTGCGCCACCGCGTGAAGCTGCGCACCGATGGCGGTCTCAAGACCGGGCGGGACGTGGTGATTGCCGCCATGCTCGGTGCCGAGGAATTCGGCATCGGGACGGCGAGCCTCGTCGCCATGGGCTGCATCATGGTGCGTCAGTGCCACAGCAACACCTGCCCCGTGGGCGTCTGCACCCAGGACGAGACGCTGCGCGCCAAGTTCGAGGGCACGCCGGAGAAAGTCATCAACCTCTTCTCCTTCATCGCCGAGGAAGTGCGCGAGATTCTTTCTTCGCTCGGTTTCCGCAGCCTGACGGAGGTGATCGGCCGCACTGATCTGCTGCATCAGATCAGCCGCGGCAGCACGTTGCTGGACGATCTCGATCTCAACCCGATCCTGGCGCAGGCCGATCCCGGCCCCTATCCGCGCTACTGCACGCTCGAGGGCCGCAACGAAGTGCCCGAGACGCTGGACGCGCAGATGATCGCGGATGCCACGCCCTTCTTCGAGCGGCGCGAGAAGATGCAGCTGCAGTACAACATCCGAAACACCCATCGGGCCATCGGCACGAAGTTCTCGGGTGCCATCGTGCGGAAGTTCGGCGAGACCGGGCTGCCGGCCGGCCATGTCAGCGTGCGGCTGCGCGGCTCCGCCGGCCAGTCCCTCGGCGCCTTCGGCGTGCAGGGGCTGAAGCTCGAAGTCATCGGCGACGCGAACGACTATGTCGGCAAGGGTCTGTCGGGCGGCACCATCGTGGTGCGGACCGCGCCCTCCTCGAAGATGCGCAGCCACGCCAACACCATCATCGGCAATACCTGCCTCTATGGTGCGACCTCCGGCCAACTCTTCGCCGCCGGCCAGGCGGGGGAGCGCTTCGCGGTGCGCAATTCGGGCGCGACGGCGGTGGTGGAAGGCTGCGGCTCCAACGGCTGCGAATACATGACCGGAGGAACGGTGGTCATCCTCGGCAGCTTCGGGGACAATTTCGGCGCGGGCTTCACGGGCGGCGTTGCCTTCCTGTACGATCCGGAGAACGAGCTGGAATGCCGGATCAACCCGGAGACGCTGACTTGGCAGCGGGTCGGCTCCGCCTATTGGGAGAGCCGTCTGCGCGGCCTGGTCGAACGCCACGTGCATGAGACGAACAGCCGCTACGCCGCCATGCTGCTGCACAACTGGGAGCAGACGCTGGGTGCCATCTGGCAGGTCGTGCCGAAGGATTTCGTGCAATATCTGCCGCATGCGCTGAGCGACGAGGCGGCGAAGGCCACCGCCTGAGCCCCCATGGCTTGACTCAGGATGGCTTGAGGTCAGAGAGGAGCCGCCATGCCGGACCAGTCTGACAGGACGGCTCCTTTCCCGGCCGGGCCATCCCCGGCCGGACCATCTCCGGCCGGACCATCCACGGCCGGGGTGCCCCCGGCTGGCGCACCCCGCACGCGCGCCGATCCCACCCGGCTGATGATGATGCTCTTCTTCATCGGCGGGCTGACGCTCTGTTCCGTCTGGGTACTGAAGCCCTTCCTGCCGGCGACGATCTGGGCCACCACCATCGTCGTCGCCATCTGGCCGCTGCTGCTGCGCTTGCAGCGGCTGATGGGTGGCAGCCGCGGCCTCGCGGTTGCGGCGATGACGCTCATCGTCGTCGTGCTCTTCGTCGTGCCCTTCTGGCTCGCCGTCACCACCATCCTGAACCACATCGACAGCCTGATCGGGCTTGCGCATGCGGTGGTCAGCTTCCGGCTGCCGCCGCCACCGCCCTGGGTCGAGACGGTGCCGCTCATCGGCTACAAGCTGCAGGAAGCCTGGGACAAGTTCCAGGGCAGTGGCATCGGCAAGGTGCTGCCCTCCGCCACGCCCTATATCGGCTCCACCGCCCAGTGGTTCCTGGGCTCCATCGGCAGCTTCGGCCGGCTGCTGGTGCAGTTCATCCTGACCACCGTGATCGTCGCCATCATGAGCACGCATGGCGAGGCCGGTGCCTCCGTCGCGCTCGCCTTCGGCGGCCGGCTGGGCGGTGAGCGCGGGCGGCAGATGGTGGTGCTGGGGGCCCGCGCCATCCGGGCCGTGGCCCTCGGTGTCATGCTCACCTCGCTGGTGGATGCGGCGGTCGGCGGCATCGGCCTCGTCATCGCCGGCGTGCCGCTGGCCACCCTGCTGACCGCCGTGATGTTCATCTTCTGCGTGGCGCAGGTGGGGCCGGGCATCGTGCTGATCCCCGCCGACATCTGGATGTACGTCTCGGGTCAGTATCTCATGGGCACGGTGCTGCTGGTCATCACCGTCGTCGCCATTGCCATCGACAATCTGATGCGGCCGCTGCTCATCCGGAAGGAGGCGAACCTGCCGATGCTGCTCGTCCTCGTGGGCGTGCTCGGCGGCCTTGGCGCCTTCGGCCTGATCGGCCTCTTCATCGGCCCCGCGGTGCTTGCCGTGGCCTACACCTTGCTCCGCGCCTGGATCGCGGAGGAGGATGCGATGCCGCCCGCGCCGCTGGCCGTGGAGCCGGGCGACATCTGAGCGGCGGGGCGGCTGCTACTCCCGCTCCTCCGTCTCCATCTCCCGCGCGAGCGAGGTCGTGTCCCAGCCGAGGTCGAGGTCCGACAGGTCCTGGCCCTGGCGCTCCGCCATCATCAGCGCCTCCAGCGTCTGCGCGCTCTGGCGGGAGGCGAGGACGAAGCCTTCCTCATTGCCCCAGAGCGGGCGCAGCTTGTGGAAAAGCTTGCGGTCATGCCGGCGGAAGATGGCCGCCGCGCGATGCGCCTGATGCGGATGCAGGCCGAGCTTCTCGAGCGCGGTACGGGCCAGGGCGAGGGACCCTTCGAAGGTCTCACGCTCCACCACGTCTGCGCCATGGTTCAGCAGGTCGTAGGCGGCGCGGCGATCCCAGGCGCGGGCGAGGATCTTGATCTCGGGAAAGGCGTGCCGGGCAGCCTCCACCAGTTCCAGCGCCTTCTCCCGGTCATCGATCGCGACGATCAGGAGCTTCGCCTTCTCGGCACCTGCCGCCTGCAGCAGTTCGATGCGCGAGGCATCGCCATATTGCACGCGCTGGCCGAAGCGCCGCAGCAGCTCGATCTGGCTAGTGCTGATGTCGAGCACCGAGGTCTTGAAGCCATTGGCGCGGATGAGACGCCCGGCGATCTGCCCGAAACGCCCGTAGCCCGCGACGATGACGTCGGGGTCCGCGTCGAAGCTCGGGGCCTCCGGCTTCGGCCCGTCGGCGCGGTCGGGCATGGTCGCCATCCGCTCATGCCCCAGGAAGACCAGCGGCGTCAGCACCATGGAGACGGCGACGACGGCGTTGAGCAGGGCGCCGAGATCGTGCGGCAAAACATGGGCGCCTACCACGAAGCTGGTCAGCACGAAGGCGAATTCCCCGCCCTGGGACAGCGAGACGCCGACCATCCGCGCATCGCCCATGGTCAGGTGGAAGAGCCGCCCGAGCCCCGTCATCGCCACACCCTTGATGGCCATGAGCCCGACGGTGAGGCCCAGCACCAGCACGGGATGCTCGGCCACCAGCTTGAAGTCGAGGCTGGCCCCCACTGTGATGAAGAAGAGGCCGAGCAGCAGGCCGCGGAAGGGTTCGATATCGGCTTCCAGCTCGCGGCGAAATTCGTTCTCGGCCAGCATGACGCCCGCGAGGAAGGCGCCGAGGGCGGGGGAAACGCCCACCGCCTGCATCAGCGCCGTCACCGCGAAGACGAGGAGGAGGGCGGTTGCGGTGAAGAGTTCGCGGAGCCGGGTGGCGGCGATGAAGCGGAAGATTGGCGCCGTCATATAGCGGCCGAAGGTGACGATGAGGCCGACGGCGGCGAGAACGGCGAGCGCATGGATCCAGCCGTGCAGCCCACCATCCTCGCCGGGGGCCGCGGCCTGCATGTCGCCCAGCAGCGGCAGCAGGACGAGCAGCGGAATCACCGAGAGATCTTGGAACAACAGCACGCCGAAGGCGGCGGTGCCGACGGGGCCGCGTCGCAGGCCCTTCTCGTCCAGCGTCTGCAAGACGATGGCGGTAGAGGACATGGCGAGGATCGCGCCCACCGCCACCGCCTGCTGCCAGGGCAGGCCGAGCAGGAAGGCGGCCGCGGCCAAGCAGGCCCCGATGCCCAGAACCTGGGCCAGGCCCAGGCCGAAGATCGCCGCACGCATCGTCCACAGCAGCGCCGGTCGCACTTCGAGACCGATGAGGAAGAGCAGGATGACGACGCCGAATTCGGCGAAGCCCATGACGTCCTTCTGGTCGCCCACGAGGTGCAGGGCATAGGGCCCGATGACGGCGCCGGCGATGAGATAGCCGAGGACGGAGCCGAGGCCAGCGCGCTTGGCGATGGGCACGGCGACCACGCTTGCCGCGAGATAGACGAGGGCCTGCAGCAGGACGGTATCGGTATTCATGCCCCGGCTCCCTGCGCGGTCGTGACCTGGGCGATCGCGTCTTCGAGATGGGCGTCATAGGCGTCGGCCGCGAGCCTGCGGCCGGCATCGCCCATCCGGATCGCGTCATGCAGGACGAAGGGCTGGGCCCATGTCAGGCCACAGAGATGCGCCGTCGCCTCCATCGGCCGCAGAAACTCGGCCATGGAGTAGCGATTGATCCCTTCCGGCCGGTAGGCGTGGTGATCGCCGCCGGCGGTGACGGCAACCATCAACGTCTTGCCGCGCAGCGCAGTCCCGCTACGGCCGAAGGCGAAGCCGTGCAGCAGCACGGCATCCAGCCATTCCTTGAGCAGGGCCGGGGTCGAATACCAGTAGAGGGGGTACTGCAGGATGATCAGGGGATGGGCGACGAGCTTCTTCTGCTCGGCAGGCACGTCGATCAGGAAATCGGGGTATTTCCGATAGAGGTCATGCACGGTCACGTCTGCGCGGCGGTGGACCGTCTCCAGCAGCGCGGCATTCGCGCGCGACCGGTGGATGGCTGGATGCGCCAGGACGAGCAGTGCCGGGCGGCCTTCGCCTTCGGGTTCGGCGGCCGGGGGCACCCAGCTCGGGGTGGTCTGCGGCGATTTCCGCGCTTTCGTCTTCAAGAAGCCGAGGGCCAAGGTTCGCCCCTTTCATTCAGGCATCGCCGCCGTGCCGGTGGCGGTGATGCAGGTCCGGATAATGCGCATGCGTATGGGTTAACGCCGCGTGCCGGTGCGGGTGGCTGTGGGGTTCGCCCGGCGGATCGTTCGGCTCATGCACATGTTGATGATGCACATCATGCACATGTGCGTGCTCATGCTCCATCACCTCGTGTGTATGTTCGTGCGCATGCCGCTCCGCGACGTGCAAATAGAGGCCGAGCGCCATGAGCAGGCCGGCGGCGATGAGCGGCCAAGTCACCGCGTTGCCGAAGGCGAGCACCGCGATCACGGTGCCGATGAAGGGGGCGAGGGAGAAATAAGCGCCGGTGCGTGCGGCGCCGAGGTCACGCAAGGCCCGCATGAAGAGCACGAGGCTCGCCCCATAGCCGAGGAAGCCGATGAGGGCGGCACCAAGCAGTAAAGGCGGCGGCGGCAGGGCGGCCCCTTGGCCGTGGGCGAGCAGGAGATTGACCGTGCCGGCCGCGAGCCCCTTGATCATCGCGACCGTGAGCGGGTCAGCGGCACTCAGGCGGCGGCTCAGATTGTTGTCGATCCCCCAGGCGAGGCAGGCGGCAAGGATGAACAGGGCGCCGGCGCCGAACCCAGCCCCGGCGCCCGGCCGCCAGGACAACAGGGCCGCGCCCAGGAGGATCGCGGCGGCACCGATGAGGATGCGTCGGTCGGCATTCTCGTGAAACACCACCCAGGCGATCGCCATGGTGGCGATGCCCTCGGCATTGAGCAGAAGAGAGGCGGTGGCCGCCGGCACGGCGCCGAGGCCGGTCATCAGGAGCAGCGGACCGAGCACACCGCCGGCCAGGACGACGGCGAGGAGCGTCGGCAGATCGGCTCGGCGCAGCGGCGCTTCGGCCGACCGGCGGCCGGAGAGGCGGCGCAGCAGCAGAAGCGCGCCGAGGCCGAGGCCCGAGCCGAGATAGAGCAGCCCGGCCAGCATGCCAGGCGTCGTGCCGCCGAGCAGCGCCTGGGCGAAGGGCGTGCTGGCGCCGAAGAGAAGGGCCGCGCCGAGAGCAGGAATCGCGGCGGAGAGGCCCGTCCCCATGGGTCAGGCGAACATCAGGATGAGGAAGCCGCCCAGGATGCCGACCGCGAGCAGGGTCGTCACCAGCATCAGCCGCCGCTCGATGAAATCCCGCGCCGCCTCGCCGAAGAGGCGGATGATCAGGGCGACCAGGAAGAACCGCCCGCCGCGGGTGATCAGGCTTGCTCCCATGAAGACCCAGAAGTGGAATTTCGCGGCACCGGCGGCGATGGTGACGATCTTGTACGGGATCGGCGTCAATCCTTTGATGAGGATGATGTAGAGCCCGTATTCCGCGAACTTCGCTTGGAAGGCCTGGAAGGCATGCTCCATGTGGTAGAGGTGGATGATGGGCTGGGCGAGCTTGGCGAAGAGCGCGTAGCCGATGAGATAGCCGAGCGCCCCGCCGGCGACGCTGCCGAGCGTGCAGATCAGCGCATAGACCCAGACCCGGCGCGGCCGCGCGAGACCCATCGCCAGCAGCAGCGCATCGGGCGGGATCGGAAAGAAACTCGCCTCGGCGAAAGCGACGGCGGCCAGGTACCAACCGGCATGCCGGTGGCCGGCCAGCGCCATCACACGGTCATAGAGGCGCTTGAGCATGCGGCGGGAGTCCATCTCTCGTGAGGGGTAGGGACTTGCCACGGCGGCGGCGGCCCTTCAATGGATCGATTGGATGAGTTTGACGCGAACAGACGAGACGAGAATCATGCCCCTGAAGTCCGCGCCCCGGATTGCGATGCTGGCTCTGGCCGGTGCCCTCATGGCGGGTCTCTGCGCCCCAGCCGCCCGCGCCGCCGAAGCGCCGCCCCATGCCTGGCTGTTCGGCGCCTGGGCCGGCGGCATCTTTCCCGCGCCCGATCACATGACGCCGGCCGAATGCCAGGCGAACACCACCCTCATCGTCACCCAGGACGTCGTCATCCACCGCACCCTCACCCATCCGGACGGGATTCAGAACCTCATCGTCAGCGTGCGCGGAACACCGAACGGCACGATCTTCATGCTGGCGCCGCCGCAGGACAAACCTGAGGTGATCGCGGGCGTGCCGGAGGACCTCGGCTTTGGCTGCCCGTCGGGCAACGTCCTGCGCGTGGTGCGGATCGGGCCGAACGAAATCCAACTGCCGGGCTGCACGGGCTTTCCCGCGCCGCTCGTGCGCTGCACCGCGCCGCGTTGAGCGCGCGCCGCGCGGTCGCCTAGGGGAGGCGGGCCGTGCCACGGGCGCACGGGCCCAGGGTCGTCGTCATCACCGGCGGGTCCTCCGGCATCGGGCGGGCGACCGCCGTCACCTTCGCCCAAGCCGGCTGGCGTGTCGGGCTGATCGCCCGCGGCGCCGCAGGGCTCGCGGCCTCCGCCATGGCCGTGGAGGCCTGCGGCGCGCGGACAGCGACCGCGGTCGCCGACGTCACGGACAGTGCTGCGCTCGGCACCGCCGCGGCGGCGATCGAGGCTGCGCTCGGGCCCGTCTCCGTCTGGATCAATGCGGCAGGCAATGGGGTCTATGGCCGGTTCACCGAGGTGCCGGAGCGGGAGTTCCGCCAAGTGACCGACGTCACCTATCTCGGCACGGTCAACGGCACCCGCGTGGCGCTCTCCCTGATGCGGCCGCGTGACCGGGGTACCATCGTCAACGTCTGTTCGGGGGTCGCCTTCCACGGCCTGCCGCTGATGACCTCCTATTCTGGCGCCAAAGCCGCGGTGCGTGCCTTCGGGCAGGCGCTGCGGGTGGAACTGCAGTTCGAGCGCAGCCGGGTGCGCGTCTCGACCGTCTTTCCGCCGGCCGTCAACACGCCCTTCTTCGCCCACGCCATCAGCCACATGGGCTGGCCGGCGCGACCGGTGCCGCCGGTCTATCAGCCGGAGGTCATCGCCCGGGCCATTCTCATCGCCGCCCGCACCGGCCGGCCGGAGATGGCCATTACCGGCACCGTCGCAGGTTTTTCGCTGCTCAGCCGGCTCGCCCCGGTCTGGACGGGGGCGGTGATCCGCCGGCTCGGGGTGGAAGGCCAGCTCGTGCGGGAAGAGGGGTCCGAAACGGCCCCCACGGTCTTCACCCCCTCTGACGCCGCGGCCGGCACGCATGGCGCCTTCGGGCGAGGCGCACGGCGCTGGAGCCTGCAGGTGACGCTGCGCCGTGCCCTTGCGCGGCTCGCGCCCAGAGCCTAGCGACTCTTCATCGAAGGTATCGTCATCCCTGCCTGGCCGCGATCGACCGGCCTTGCCGCCGCAGCAGTAGTTCCGCGGCATGGAGCCGCGGGTGGCGAGGAGCAGAGCGAGCCACTCGATGTGCCCTAGCCCAAGCGCCCCGCGACCGCCGCTTCCAGCCGTGTCAGGAGCTCGGCATGGAGGACGAGGGGGTTGGGTGACACGGGGCGCCGGCGCTTGAGGTAGAGGCCGGTTTGCCCCTCCATCTCGGGCGCGAGGCAGGCGTAGAGCGGCGTCACTGCCCCCTGTTCCGCGCTCAGCATGAAGGGCCGCATCAGCCGCCAGGCCGCCTCATCCAACCCGCCATGGCGCACGATACGGGTCGCGACCAGCCCGGGATGCACGACGTTGACGGTGATGCCCTGCGGCGCGAGGCGCTCGGCCCAGAGCCGGCTCATCATCAGCAGGGCCAGTTTGGAGCGGGCATAAGCGCGGCTCATGCGCCAGCCATGGATGAGGTCCAGGTCCTCCGGATCGAGCCGTGCGCGGTCGGAGGTGGAAGAACCGATCATCACCACCCGGCTCGGCGCCCCCGCGCCGAGGGCCGGCAGCAGCGCTTCCGTCAAGGCGAGGGGGGAGAGCAGGTTGGTGGCGAGCGTCTTTTCATGCCCCTCCGCCGTCATCTCCCGCACCGGGGCCAGCAAGCCCGCATTGTTGACGAGGAGGCCGATCACAGGATGGGCCGCCCGGATCGCGGAAGCGACGGCGCGGGTCTCACCGATCAGGGAGAGATCGGCCAGGAACAGGTCGATGTCAGCGCCTGGCGTTTCCGCCAGCAGCCAGTCCCGCGCCGCCTGGGCGCGGGCCGCGTCGCGCGCGATCAGACTGACGGAGAAGCCGGCCTCGGCCAGGCCGCGGGCGATCCAGCGGCCGATGCCGCCGGTTGCCCCGGTGACCACCGCATGGCCGGCGGCCATCGGCTATTTGTCTCGATCCGCGCCGAAAACCCAGGCGAGGATGCCCTTCTGGGCATGCAGGCGGTTCTCCGCCTCCTGGAAGACGACCGATTGCGGCCCGTCGATCACCGCAGCCTCCACCTCCTCACCGCGATGCGCGGGCAGGCAGTGCATGAAGATCGCATCCGGCGCGGCCTCCGCCATCAGCTTGGATGTCACCCGATAGGGCGCGAGCATGTTGTGCCGGCTTTCGCCTTCATTGTCCGACATGCTGACCCAGGTGTCGGTGATGACGCAGCGGGCGTCCCGCACCGCGGCGCGCGGGTCCTGGGTGAGTTCGATGCGTGCACCCTCGGCCTTGGCCCAGGCCAGCACCTCCGCCCGAGGTTCCAGCGCCTCCGGGCAGGCGAGGCGCAGCGTGAAGTCGAAGCGCGCCGCCGCCTCGATCCAGCTGCGGGCGACGTTGTTGCCGTCCCCCACCCAGGCGATGGTCTGGCCGGCGATGGGGCCGCGCAACTCCTCGAAGGTCAGGAGATCGGCCATGATCTGGCAGGGGTGCGAGGCTTCGGTCAGGCCGTTGATCACCGGAACCGTCGCGTATTGGGCGAGCTCCTGCAGGTTCGCCACGCGGTCCGTCCGCAGCATGATGGCATCGACGTAGCGCGACAGCACGCGAGCGGTGTCGGCAATGGTCTCCCCGCGGCCGAGCTGCATTTCGTTGCCGTTGAGCACCACCGCTTCGCCGCCCATCTCGCGGATCGCGACCTCGAAGCTGACCCGGGTGCGGGTGCTGGGCTTGCTGAAGATGAGGGCGACCGAGCGCCCGCCGAGCGGCCGCGCATGGCTATGGCGATGGCTCTTGCAGACCTCGGCCGTCGTCAGGATGTCGCGCAGCGTCTTCGTATCGAGATCGCGAATGTCGAGAAAATGCCGGGGGGCCGGCTCATCGCCCGTCCCTGCGGTCGCGAGTTCCATCACTTCGTCCCTGACGTCTTTCACTGAGCCGCCACCTTCGCTTCGGCCACGGCCTGGATCGCCTGGCGCAACAGCCGGGCGGCGCTGCGGCAGTCGTCTTCCGTGATGACGAGCGGGGGCGCCATGCGCAGCACGTTGTCGCCGGCGGCCACCGTCATCAGCCCCTGTTCCAGGCAGGCTGCCTGCAGCACGGAATTGGGCAGGCCGAGCTTGAGTCCCACGAGCAGGCCGCGGCCGCGGATTTCGCTGATGACCGCCGGGAAGTCGGCGGCGATCTTGGCAAGTTCCTGTCGCAGCAGGGCGCTGCGCGCCTGCACCTGGTCGAGGAAGCCCGGGGCCAGCACCACGTCCAGCACGGCGTTGCCGGCGGCGCAGGCGAGTGGGTTGCCGCCGAAGGTGGTGCCGTGGCTGCCCGGCCGGATGGTGCGGGCCACGGCTTCGGTGGTGACGACGGCCCCGATGGGGAAGCCGCCGCCGAGGCCCTTGGCGAGAGACATGACGTCCGGCGTGATGCCGGACCACTCATAGGCGAAGAGCTTGCCCGTGCGGCCCATGCCGGTCTGGATCTCGTCGAGGCCGAGCAGCAGGCCGAATTCGTCGGCCGCCGCGCGCAGCCCGGGCAAGAAATCCTGATTGGCGGAGCGGATGCCGCCTTCGCCCTGGATCGGCTCGACGATGATGCCCGCCGTCTCCGGCGTGATCGCATCGCGCAGCGCGTTCAGATTGTTGAAGGGCACATGGTCGAAGCCATCCACCGCCGGCCCGAAACCCTTGATATAGGCGGGGTTTCCGGTCGCCGAGATCATGGCGAGCGTGCGTCCGTGGAAGGCGCCGTCGAAGCAGAGGATGCGCCAGCGCTCCGCGTGGCCGTTCTCCGCATGATATTTGCGGATCATCTTGACCATGCCTTCGTTCGCCTCGGCGCCCGAATTGCAGAAGAAGGCGCTGTCCCCGAAGCTGTTCGCGACCAGCCGCTCCGCCAGCTGCTCCGCCTGCGGGATGCGATAGACGTTGGAGACGTGCATGACCCGCGCGGCCTGCTCGGCAATCGCCTGCGTCAGCCCGGGATGGCCGTGGCCCAGGGAGGAGGTGGCGATGCCGCCGCCGAAATCGAGGAATCGTCGCCCGTCCGTCGCATACAGCCAAGCGCCGTCGCCCCGCTCGAAAGCGAGGTCGGCGCGGTTGTAATTCGGCATCAGGGCAGGGATCATCAGTCGCCTTCCGGTGAAGGAAAGCAGTGATGTATGAGAGCCATGGCCGATGCCGTCAATGAATCAGCGCGAAGCATCACACAGATGACGCAGGCAAAAACCGCACGCCTCGACGAATCGGCGCTGCGGGAAGCGGCGCTCGCCTATGTCACGCGGTATGGCGGAACGGAAGCGGCGCTTCATCGTGCCCTCGACCGGCGCATCCGGCGCTGGGCGGATGCCCTCACTGCCGGGGAGGGGGCGGACCGCTCAGCCATTGCGGCGGAGGCCGCCCGGCTGCGCGAGCTCGCCGCACGGGTGGCGGCGGATCTCGTCGCCATGGGGGCGGTGAACGACGCGGCTTTCGCCGAAAGCCGGGCCCGGCGGCTGCGGCGCGCCGGGCGGTCGCGCCGGGCGGTGCTCGCCCATCTCGCCGCCAAGGGCGTGGATGGCGCCTCTGCCGCCGAGGCCGTGCCGGAGGATGGGGAGGCGGAGTTCGCCGCCGCGCTTGCCTTCGCCCGCCGCCGGCGGCTCGGGCCTTTTGCCCGGGAGGAGACCGAGGCGGCCGAGATGCCGCGCATCCTGATGGCCTTTGGCCGCGCGGGCTTCAGCGGTGGCGTGGCGCGGCGTGCGCTCGCGTGCGACCGCGAGGAGGCGGAAGCCGTGCTGCGTGCGGCACGCGGGGACTAGGGGGCAGCGCCTACCCCGCGGCCTCGGGCGTCGCATGCGCCCGGCGGAAGCGAATGACGACCCGCATGCCTTCGCCGGGCCGGGACTGCACCTCGACCTGCGCCTTCGCATTCTGTTGCAGAGAGGCCATGATCGCGTAGGAGAGCTTGCCCCGCTGCGGCCAGGTCATGCCCTCGGGCAGGCCCGGCCCGTCATCGGCGATGGTGATGCAGCAGCCCTCTGCATCCGTCAGGCTGTGCAGGGTGATGGTGCCGCCCTCCCGGTCCCGGAAGGCGTGTTTCAGCGCGTTGGTGAGCAGCTCGTTGACGACGAGGCCCGTTGGCATCGCGACATTGACCGAGACGGGATAGATGTCGACCGTCATGTCCAGCCGGATACCGGGAGCACCCTGGGACCGTAGAACCGCCGTCGCGACCTTGCCGAGATAGATGCCGAGGTCGATCTCCTCCTCCGAATCCTGCTCCGACAGCAGGTCGTAGAGAAGCTGGATCGCCTCGATCCGCCCAGCCAGCCGATCGAAACTCTCCGGATCAGAGCGGAAGCCAGCGTCGCGCGCTTCGATGCGGATCAGCGCCGTGATCATCTGCAGGTTGTTCTTCACCCGGTGCTGCACTTCGCGCAGCAGCGTGTCCTTGCGCCGCAACTGCTCGGTCAGACTCTCCTCATCCGCGCCATGATGGGCGGTGACGTTCACGAGCGCCGCGAGCCTGTAGGCCGGGGTCCCGGCCTCGTCCTCGATCACGTTGGCATAAGCGTCGACGACGACCGTCTCGCCGCCCTCATGCGTGAAGCGGAAGGTGCCGATGCAGTCTGAACCTTCCACGATGGCGATGCCGAGGCCCGGGCCGCCCTCCGCCGGGCTGCCGAGATCGGCCAGATGATCCCAGGGACGGTTCTGCATCGCGTCCAGACCGAGGCCGGTCAGCCGCTCGAAGGTCGGATTGGCGTAGATGATGCGCTCAGGCCCGCGCATCTCGGCAACCGCGATGGCGATCGGGATTTGGTCGAGGAAGTGGCGGAACTGCTCGCTTTCCAGAGCATCGGCCAGACCTGGCGTCGCAAGCAGAGCTTCGACCTGCTCTTCCGGCTGATTTTCAGGAGCGTCGTTCATTCGCGTGATCCGCCGTGCGACCCGTCAGCGCCGCCGGCTGGTCAGGATGAGGCCGAGCACGAGGCCGGCCGCTCCCGCGATCAGCAAGGCTTGCTTCGGATTTGCCCGAGCCTCGTCGGACACGGCAGCAAGGCCGTCCTCCACGGCGTCGGCAGCCGCCATGATGTGGTGCCCGAGGGCTCCAAGCATCTCGTCCGCCGCGGGGCAGCGCGCGTTGAGCCAGGGGCAGGACGACATCCGCATACTCCGTGCAGGCGACATAGTTTTGGGCATCATTGGACTTTCGCGAGATCCGCCGCAAGCTGCTGTGATGGCTGAGAGGAAGGACCGGGTGTGACCAGGGTTTTCGGCTTCGCCGGATGGAGCGGCGCGGGCAAGACGACGCTGATCCGGCAGGTGATCGCGGATCTCGTCGGGCGCGGGCATCGCGTCGCGACCATCAAGCATGCGCATCATGATTTCGACATTGATCAACCGGGCAAGGATTCCTGGGAACATCGCGCGGCCGGCGCTACCGAGGTGCTCGTCGTCTCGGACCGGCGCTGGGCGCTGATGCATGAATTGCGCGGCGCGCGGGAGCCGAGCCTGCCCGAGCTTCTGGCCAAGCTCGGGCCGGCCGATCTGGTTCTGATCGAGGGCTTCAAGCGCACGGCCTTCCCGAAGATCGAGGTCTATCGGGCGGCGAACGGCAAGCCGCCGCTGCATCCGGAGGATGCGAGCATCCTGGCGCTCGCGACTGATACGCCCTTCCCGCAGAGCGGCCGGCCGCACTTCACGCTGGAAGATGCAGCGGGTATCGCGCGTTTCGTGGACGCCCATGCCGGCACTCTCTGACGTCGTTGCCGCCGTCATTCTCGCGGGCGGTGAGGGACGACGCATGGGCGGGCGGTCCAAGGCGCGGCTCATGCTCGGCGGCCGGCCGTTGCTGCAGCACGTTCTGACCCGGCTTGAGGGTCAGGTGTCGGCCCTCGCGCTCGCCACGGCGGAGGAGGGGCTGGCGGCGATCGCGCCCGGCCTGCCGCACCTCTGCGATCGTCACGCCGACCGGCGCGGCCCGCTCGCGGGCATCCTGGCCGGGATGGACTGGTGCCGTGCGGCGCATCCTGCGCCGGGGTGGCTGCTCAGCTTGCCGGTCGATTGCCCCTTTCTGCCGCGCGACCTTGTGCCGCGCTTGGCGGCGCGCGGGGCGATGGGGGATGCCCGGGTGGTCGTCGCCGCCTCGGGCGGGGCCGAGCATCCGGCGGTCGCTCTTTGGGACGTGACACTCGCCGATGATCTCGGCGCGGTGGTGGAGGCGGCGGAGGATCTGTCGATCCGGCGCTTCTACCGCCGCTTTCCCCACGCCGTGGTCGATTTCCCGATCACGGCGGGGCGGGACCCCTTCTTCAACCTCAACACGCCGGGGGCGCTAGCCCGCGCCGAACAGACGCTCGGAGTGGGTGAAGACCTCGAATCCATCGTCCCGCGCAATGCCGATCAGGGTAATGCCGGCAGCCTCGGCCTCGCGCACCGCGAGCAGGGTGGGGGCTGAGACGGCGGCCAGAATCTGAACGCCCATTACGGCGGCTTTCTGCACGAGTTCGATGGAGACGCGGCTCGTCATCACCAGCAGCCCGGCGCTTGCATCCTCCCCCGCCGCGATCAGCGCGCCCGCCAGCTTGTCCAGCGCATTGTGCCTACCGACGTCCTCGCGCAGTGCGACGAGCGCAGGCCCTGGCCGCCAGAAACCCGCGGCATGGACGGCCCGCGTCTCGAGTCCCAGGGTCTGCGCCGGCCAGAGGGCGGCGCAAGCCGCGGCAACGTCTTCGGGAGACACGCGCAGGCCCTGCGGCACGGACGGAAGCGGCCGCATCGCCTCTTCCAGGCTGTCGAGTCCGCAAAGCCCGCAGCCCATGGCGCCGGTCAGATTGCGTCGCCTGCGGTCCAGCGCTTCCATGCGCGCCTCGGTGATCCAGAGGCGGAGTTCCACCGCACCGCGCGGCGCGGGCACGATCTCAAGTTCCTCGATCTCCTCCAGCCGCTCGACGATGCGTTCGTTGAGGCTGAAGCCGCGCGCGAAGTCGGCGAGGTCCCGCGGCGTCGCCATCATCACCGCATGCGATACGCGGTTGTAGGTGAGGGCAACGGGCGTCTCTTCGGCGAGCCGGCGCGAGCGGGCAGCAAAGCCCTGTCCCCGCCAGACCAGGGGCAGGCTATCGGCTGCTGCCGCAGGGCCTTCATTTTCCTCGGAACCCGGCCTCACGGTGCTGGCCCCTTCTGCGGGAATGGGATAATCGGCATGCATGCGCCTCCTATACCATCTGCCCCATTCGCCCTTCTGCCGCAAAGTCCGCCTGGTGCTTGCCGAGAAGCGGCTGCCCTTCGAACTGCGGCTGGAAAAGACCTGGGAGCAGAGGGCGGACTTCTTCGACCTCAACCCGGCGGGCACCGTGCCCGTGCTGGCCGACGAGAATGGCCTGATCATCGCCGAATCTGCGGCCATCTGCGAATATCTGGACGAGGCCTATCCCGATCTGCCGCTGCTGGGGCGCACGCTGGCCGAACGGGCGGAGGTGCGGCGGCTGGTCGCCTGGTTCGACCTCAAGTTCAATCACGAAGTGACGCGGCATCTTCTGGGCGAGAAGATCATGAAGCGCGTGGCCGGGCGCGGCCAGCCGGACACCGGGGCGCTGCGTGTGGGCTACGCCAATCTGCGCAGCCATCTCGACTACCTCGGCTATTTGGCGGAGGGGCGCAAATGGCTGGCGGGCGCTAACCTGTCCCTCGCGGATTTCGCCGCCGCGGCACATCTGTCCTCGCTGGATTTCGCGGGCGAGGTCGATTGGTCCATCTCCCAGCCGGCACGGGAATGGTATGCGCGCATCAAGTCCCGCCCGAGCTTCCGCCCGATCCTGGCGGACCGGATGGCCGGGGTGAACCCGCCGGCCCATTACTCCGACCTCGATTTCTGAGCCGCCCATGGCTGGCCCTGGGCATCTTCTGGTCTTCGGCCTCGGCTACAGCGGTCGCGCGATTGCGGAGGCCGCGCGGGATGCCGGCTTCACGGTCAGCGGCACCAGCCGGCAGGCAGAGACCGTGCCGCCGTCGGGCGTCGCCCTCGTCCCCTTCGGGTCCGCGGATGCGGCAATCGAAGCGGCCACGCATCTGGTGCTCACCGCGGCCCCGGACCAGGAGGGGGACCCCGTCCTCGCCCGATACGGGGCGCTGATCGCATCGGCGCCAAAGCTCCGCTGGGTCGGGTTCCTGTCCTCCACCGGTGTCTATGGCGATCGCGGCGGGCATTGGGTGGATGAGCAGGCCGAACCCCGGCCGACCTCGCGGCGCGCGACCGCCCGTCGCGCCGCCGAATGGGCCTGGGAGACGCTGGGCGCGGAGCGTGGCACCCCGGTCGACCTCATCCGCCTCGCCGGCATTTATGGGCCGGGCCGCTCGGCCTTCGACGACCTCAGGGCAGGCCGCGCGCGGCGCATCGACAAGCCGGGCCATGCCTTCGGCCGCATCCACCGCACCGACATCGCGGAGGGAACGCTTGCGGCGATGCGCCAGGCCGAGGTTCTGGCTGGCACCCGTGTGCTCAACTTCAACGATGACGAGCCTGCCGAACCCGCCGTGGTCGTGGCGGAGGCGGCCCGGCTGCTCGGCGTCGCGCTGCCGCCGCTCATCCCCTTTGCCGAAGCCGCGGCCGGCATGTCCGAGATGGGCCGCAGCTTCTGGGCGGAAAGCCGTCGAGTGCGCAGCACGGCAACGCAGGCGGCCCTGCAGCGGCGCTGGCGCTACCCGACCTATCGCGAGGGCTTGGCGGCCATTCTTGCGGCCGAGGGCGGCGAGGGCTGATTTCGTTCCGGCGTGGGTGACAAGAGCCCCGCACCTGCCTAAGTTTTCCGTGCAGATTGTGCGGGGACGGGGATAGGGCGGCCATGCGAACGATTGTCCAACGAAACGAGATGGCCTGGGTGATCCAGCGCGGTGCGATGATGGGTTTCGCCGTGGTGGCTGCGTTGGCCGTGGCTGCACCTGCCTGGGCGCAGAACGGCGCCAATCCTGCCGCCACGGTGAACGGGACGGTCCCGACCTCGGAGGGGAACGTGTGGAATGGCTTGGATCATCAACCGACCGAGGCCGAGGTGCCGCAGGGTACGCTTCAGCAGCAGAACCAGATCAATAATCAGCTGAACCAGATCGGCCAGCAGCTAATGGATGCGAAACTGCCGAAGGAGCCGAAGGGCGCACCGCCCGTCTCCGGCAACTGAGCGACGCCGCTTAGCGCAGGGCGCGAGGGCCGTATCCGGCAAGAGCCCGCTTTGCTCTCACAACGTGAGGGCGAAGCGCGGAGCGTTCGGAGCTGGGGCCGAATAGCAGCCATCATTGGATGATCGGGGAGGAGGGGTGTTGCCGCTGCAACGACGGAGCACGTGATCCGAAAGGAGACGTGGTGGGCGCACAAGGACTCGAACCTTGGACCCGCTGATTAAGAGTCAGCTGCTCTACCAACTGAGCTATGCGCCCTCCGTGGGAGGGGCGTATAGCCGCCCCGAACCCATCTGTGAACCCCCGATGACGAAATTCCGGAGGAAAAAGCCGCCGGCAGGGGAGGTTTGCGCTGGACGCGGTGCGTCCGAGCGCAGGGGAGGGCGGGAGGTCCCGAACCTGCCCGGAACCGCGGCCCCGCTGCGCTGCCGCGGGTCGCTCAGCCGGCCGCGCGACGGCCCGTGGGGGCGCTTTCGCCGATGACGGAGAGCTTTCCGGAGGCGGCCTCGGTCATGATCGAGCGAAGCTCACGGAGGAAGGAGGAGCCCTTCAGCGTGCGCTGCACGAGGACGCTGCGGCGGTCGGCCGGGTCGATCTTGCGGCGGACCAGTTCAAACTCGGACAGGCGGTCGAGCGCGCGGGTGATGGCGGGCTTCGACACGTCCAGATCGGCGGCGAGGCCGCGCACGGTATGCGCCTTGTCGGTCAGGTAACAGGTCAGGAAGACGCCGAGCTGGCGGGCCGACAGATCCGGGCCGTCCCGGCGGACCAAGGCCACGATGGTGTCACGGAGAACGCCGACCAGCTGATCGGAAGCGGCTGAAGATGCCATGCGGCAGTCCTTTCTCATGTAGATCTAAACGTGACCGCTAATCGGTCGCGCACGCGAAATCCTGCGAATCTTGGGGTCTTCGGGCTGAAACGGTTACAACCCGACACGACCCGCCCTAGAAATTAGTTTTGCAACATTTGCCATACGAAAGGAGGTCACGTGTAGGCGAGAAAAGGTAACAAATCGTCACGTGGGCGCAGTATAGGCCCTATGCGCCGTGGTTATATCGGTTCCGTAACGCCAAGAAAAGGCTTCGTACAGTTTGAACTTCGCCGCCTTCAGGGGCTGTCGGGCGGGTTTTATCGTTCCAGGCGTAGAGATCGATGTGCAGCCAATTTTCCGCGGAAGTAACAAACCTTTGCAAAAAAAGAGCCGCAGTAATCGCTCCCGCGAAACCATTCGTGGAGACGTTATTCAAATCTGCGATTGAACTGTCCAACCAGTCATCATAACCAGCCCAGAGCGGCAGCGGCCAAACGGGGTCGTGAACCGCGCGGCCGGCAGCCAAAACGGCGTTGGACAAGGCTTCGTTGCTCGAAAACAGGGCCGGAAGCTCTGGCCCGAGGGCAACACGCGCCGCGCCGGTCAGCGTCGCCGCGTCGATCAGCAGGTCAGGGTTTTCGCTGCAGGCTTCGTCCAACAAGTCACACAGAACGAGACGGCCCTCTGCATCGGTATTGCCGACTTCCACCGTTCGGCCGGAGCGCGTGCGAATGACGTCGAGCGGGCGCATGGCATGGCCGGAAACGCTGTTTTCCACGCAGCCGACCCTGAGCACGAGGCGCACCGGCAGGCGCTGCTCCATGACGAGGGCTGCCAAGGCCATCATGGCGGCAGCGCCGCCCATGTCCTTCTTCATCCGCAGCATGCCGGAGGACGGCTTCAGGTCGTAGCCGCCCGAGTCGAAACACACACCCTTGCCGCAAAGCGAGAGGAGCGGCGTTTCCGCCTGCGCGCCCGGAGCGTCCCACCGCAGCACCGCAACGCGAGGGCCGCGGTCGGAGCCGGCGCCGACGGCCGCGATAGTCGGGTAGTTCGTAGTAAGCGCCTCGCCTTCGATGATGTCGCACCGCGCCCCGAAGCGCTCGGCGAGCCGGGTGACGGCGGCGGCGAGTTCGGCAGGGCCCAGGAGGTTGGCCGGGGTATTGATCAGGTCGCGGCCCATCCAGATGGCGCGGGCCTGAGCGATGGCCTCCTCCACGCCGGGGAGTTGGGCGAGGCGCGCCGGGCGCGCCGGCTTCGTCTTCAGGCTGCCGAAGCGGTAGGCGCCGAGGCAGAAGCCGAGCGTCGCACGCGCGGGGTCGATGCCCGGCGTCACCAACGCCCAGTCCGTCCCCGGCGGCAGCCCATGGGGCAGGGCGCCGAAGGGCACGTGGCTTTCCTCCGCACCGAGGCCGAGCACGGCCTGCATTGCGCCGGGCTCGGCACCCGGCAGCAGGGCGATACTGCCGGATTTGGCGGTGAAGCCCGTAGCGCGAAGGAAGCGGCCCTCCGCCTCGCTCAGGCTGTCGAGAAAGCCGTCGAGGCCGGCCAGAGAGACCGCGTGCAGGCGGTGGATGGTGCGGCCCTCGGCGCGCGCGGCGCCGAGGTCGAAGAGGCAGTCGATCTCGCGCAGCGGCGGCACGGCGCTCACGCGGAGGTCTTCCCGGCTGCGGTGATCGCGCCGACGACGCGGCGGATGAAAACGCCGGGCTCGGCCGGTGCCTCCCCTTCCTGCACACGTGCGAGATCCAGTAGCAAGCGCGCCTCCTCCTCGATCGATTCGCCGGTCGCGGCCCGAGCCGCCAGCGCCTCGATCCAGGGATGACGCGGATTGATCTCGAGCTTCGGCTTACCGCCCCAGGCAGGACGCCCGGCGCGGCGGAGCAGCTTCTGCATGTGCAGGTCGGCCCCTTCGGCGCTGGACACGAGCATGACCGGGCTTTCGGTGAGATGTGCCGCCGGTTGCACTTCGGCAATCTCTTCCGTCAGCGCGTTGCGAATGCCGTCGATCAGCGGCTTGAGGTTCTCCGGCACTTCCGCGGCGGCGCCGAGATCAGCGAGTGCCTGCCGGGCGTTCTTCAGCGGCTTGCCCTCGAAGTCGCCCATGCGCTCGGGCCAGAAGGCGTCGATCGCATCCGTCAGCAGCAGAACCTCGAAACCGCGCGCCTTGTAGCCTTCCAGAACCGGCGCATGGCGCAACTGCTCGATGTCGTCGCCGGCGAGCAGGTAGATGGCCGTCTGCTCGGGCTTCATGCGCGCGACGTAATCGGCGAGCGAGGTCCAGCCTTCTTCCGTCGTCGAGCGGAAGCGCAGCAGCGGCGCGATATCCGCGCGCGCGCTCGCATCTTCCCACAGCCCTTCCTTGAGGATGGTGCCGAAATTTTCCCAGAAGCGGAGATAGCCGTCGATCTTCGGCTCGGTGGCGGGCGCGTCCTCGTCCTCCGCCGCGATGGGGCCGGCTTCGGCCTTGGCTTCTTCTTTCGCGCGAGTCTTGAGTTCCGTCAGCACGCGGTTCTGCACGGCCTTCCGGATGCGCGCCATGACGGGCGTCGATTGAAGCATCTCGCGGCTGACGTTGAGCGGCAGATCCTCGGTATCGACCACACCCTGCACGAAGCGCAGCCAGGGCGGCAGCAGGTCGGCCTCATCGGTGATGAACATGCGGCGGACATGCAGGCGCAGTTTCGAGCGGCGCTCGCCCTCCACCGGGTCGAAGGGCGGCGAATCGGGGATGAAGAGCAGGGCCGAATAGTCGATGGTGCCTTCGGCGCGCCAATGCATGATGGCCCAGGGCTTGTCGAAGAAATGCCCGAGGTGACGATAGAAATCCTCATATTCCTCGGGGGTGACCTCGGATTTCGGGCGGCGCCACAGGGCCGTGCCTTCGTTCGCCGCTTCGGCCTTGCCGTCCTGCACCAGGCGGATCGGCACGGAGATGTGGTCCGCCCATTTGCGGATGATGGTGCGCAGCCGCATCGGCTCGAGGAATTCCTCGGCATCCGTCTTCATGTGAAGAACGATGTCGGTGCCGGCAGCCGCGCGTTCGGCCGGGGCGATCGCGAAATTCCCGTGACCTTCCGAACTCCAGGTCCAGGCGGTGTCCTCGCCCGCGCGGCGGGAGGTGACCTCTACGCGCTCCGCCACCATGAAGGCGGAGTAGAAGCCCACGCCGAACTGGCCGATCAGGCTTGGCCGGTCTTCCGGCTTGGCATCGCGGATCGTCTCGCCGAAGGCCCGGGTGCCGGAGCGCGCAATGGTGCCGAGATTGGCGATCAGTTCCTCGCGGCTCATGCCCAGCCCATCGTCGCTGATGGTGATCTGGCGCGCCGGCTTGTCGGGTGTGATGGTGACGCCTGCCTCGGCCGGCAGCGCAAGGCTCGGTTCGGTGAGGGAGGCGAAGCGCCGCCGGTCGATGGCGTCCGCGGCATTCGCCACCAGCTCGCGAAGGAAGATCTCGCGATCCGAATAGAGAGCATTGACCACGAGGTCGAGCAGCCGCCCGACTTCGGCGCTGAATTCCCGTGTCTCGGCGCCCTGCGGCGCCGCCTGATCCTGTTCCATCGTCTGCTTCCCGTCGTCATGGATGCGTGGCACGGCCCCTGGGGCCGTTGCGTTGCCGTATGTGTCGCAACGGCCCGTGAATGCAACCATCCGTGATCGGTGCGGCCTTGGGCTTTTGTGCAATGCCGCTTGCAAATGTGGGGGGAAGCGCGGAAGCTCAACCCATGCACGGATTCTCACCGCGCGTGAAAGCGGTCCTCGGACCGACCAATACGGGCAAGACTCATCTCGCCCTTGAGCGTCTGCTGGCGCATTCCTCCGGAATCATCGGCTTTCCCCTGCGGCTTCTGGCGCGTGAGAATTACGACCGCATGGTCGCCCGCAAGGGTGAACGGTTCGTCGGCCTCATCACCGGCGAGGAGAAGATCATCCCACCCGAGGCGCGGTGGTTCGCCTGCACGGTGGAAGCGATGCCGCTCGACCGCCATGTCGAGTTCGTCGCGGTCGACGAGATCCAGCTCTGCGCCGATCCCGACCGTGGCCACATCTTCACCGACCGGCTGTTGCGGGCGCGGGGCATGGTGGAGACCATGTTCATGGGGGCGGAGACGATCCGCCCGCTGATCCAGCGCCTGGTGCCCGATGCGGTGATCGAGACGCGGCCGCGCCTCTCCCAGTTGCATCATGCCGGGCCTGCGAAGCTCACCCGCTTGCCGCCGCGCTCGGCCGTCGTCGCCTTCTCCGCGGCCGAAGTCTACGCCATTGCCGAGATGATCCGCCGGCGTCGGGGCGGCTGCGCGGTGGTGATGGGCCGGTTGAGCCCGCGCACGCGCAATGCCCAGGTCGCTCTCTACCAAGAGAAGGAGGTCGATTTCCTGGTGGCGACGGATGCCATCGGCATGGGCCTCAACATGGATGTCGATCATGTGGCTTTCGCCGGCATCTCGAAGTTCGACGGCCACAAGCTGCGGCGTCTGACGGCGCCGGAGGCCGCGCAGATCGCCGGCCGCGCCGGGCGCGGCATGCGGGATGGCACTTTTGGCAGCACCGGGGAATGCCCGGCCCTGCCGGAGGAGATGGTACGAGCCGTCGAAACGCATGATTTCGACGCCATCGAGCAAATCTGCTGGCGCAACAGCGAGCTGGACTTCGCCTCCATCGACGGGCTGCTGGCCAGCCTGCTGGCGCCACCGCCGCGGCGCGGCCTCGTGCGCGGCAACGATGCCTCTGATCTCGAGACGCTGATGACGCTCGCGCGGGACGTGGAGGTGCGGGCCCGCGCCCAGGGGCGCCGGCGGCTTCGCCTGCTCTGGGACTGCTGCCAGATTCCCGATTTCCGCAAGATCGCCGATGACAGCCACGCCGCCCTTTGCGCCCGCGTCTTTCGCCACGTGGCCGAGCAGGGCCATCTGCCGGTCGACTGGATCGGCGGGCAGATCGATCGTCTCGCCCGGGTGGAAGGCGATATCGACACGCTGATGCAGCGTCTCTCGGGCGTGCGCGTGTGGTCCTACATCGTTGCGCGCGACGACTGGGTGCGGGATGCCGCCCATTGGCAGGGCCGGGCGCGGGCGGTGGAGGACATGATCTCCGACAGCCTGCACGAGAAGCTCATGCAGCGCTTCGTCGATCGCCGCGCCGCGCTGCTGATGCGCCGGCTGGAGGAGAAGGAGGGGCAGGAACTGCTCTCCGCCGTCACCGGCCGTGGCGAGGTGGTGGTGGAAGGCCATTCCGTGGGCCATGTCGCGGCCTTCTCCTTCCTGCCCGATCCGGCGGCGGTGGGCGAGGAGCGGCGCATGGTGATGCGCGCCGCCCGCCGGGCGCTGGGGGAGGAGATGCCGCGCCGCGTCGGCCAGTTCGAGGCCGCCCCCGATGCCGAGATCACGCGGACGGAGCGGCACCGGCTGGTCTGGCAGGGCCAAGAGGTCGCGAAGCTGCGCCCCGGCCATTCGCTGCTGCGCCCAATGGTCGAGGTGATCGCGAGCGATTTCCTCGACGGGCCGTTGCGGGAGCGCGTGCGTCGCCGCTGTCAGGCCTTCATCGACGCCGAGATCGCCGAGACCTTCGCGCCGCTCTTCCTGGCGCTGGAAGCCGGCCGCGCGCGGCCGGAAGCGCGCGGGCTGCTGCATCGTCTGGGTGAGGGCCTGGGCGTGGCCCGTGCCGAGGCCGAAGATCGTCCGGTGCATGGCGCCGTCCGGCTCTCGGGCGGCGGCCTCGCCTGGTTCCTGCCGCCCTTGATGAAGCCGCGGCCGATGGCCTTGCGCGCGGCCTTGCTCGCGCTGCTTCACGGGGTTCCGACGCCGGCTTTGCCCGCGCCGAGCCTGACCGCCATTCCCGCGGGCCAAGCCTGGCCGGCGGGCTTCGCCGAAGCCCTCGGCTGGGTACCGGCTGGGCCGGTCCTGCTCCGCCTCGACGTCGCGGAGAAGCTGGCGCGGGAGTTGCGGAGCGAGGCGCGGTCGCAAGGCGGCCGCATGCCGCTGCCCCGCGGGCTCGCCTCACGCCTGTCGGTGAAGGCGGAGGCTTTGCCCGTCGTGCTGCGCTCCCTCGGCTTCCGCCTCATTCCCGCGGCAAGCTTCGCCCATGGCGAATACGGTCCGCCGGCGCCGCCGATGATCACGCCGCTCAGCCCCGGACGGGCGCGCGGCCGGGCCGAGACCGAGCGGCGCCCCGAGCCGCCGCGGCCCGACAGCCCCTTCGCGACCCTCGCGCAGTTCCGCCCGACGGGTTCCGGGCGGCGGCGATGAGCGGGCGTGGCGGCAAGCCGGGCGGTGCCGGGGAGGACAGCTTCCAGCGGCTTGACATGTGGCTGTGGTGCGCCCGCGTCGCTCGCGCGCGGTCCGATTGTGCGCGGCTGGTGGAGGAGGGCGGGCTCCGGCTCAACCGCCAGCCGACGCTGAAGCCTCACGCCAAGCTGCGGGTGGGCGACGTGCTGACCATGGCGCTGCGCGGCGAGGTTCGGGTGTGGCGCGTTCTGGCTTTGGCCCAGCGGCGCGGGCCCGCACCGGAAGCGCGCCTGCTCTACGAAGAGGTGCTGGAGCCGGGACGCGGGCCTGCGCCGTTTCCGGGGGACGGGCCTTGCACGAACGAAAGTGCGACGGCATACGGGAGCCTGCATGAAGCGCCGGACTCCGGCACTCGCGGGGATGCGTCTCCCGCCCTTCCGCTGGATCGCGGGGGAGCGCCGGAGCGCTGATCCCGCGGACCATCTCCAGGAGCGTTGAATGACCTACGTGGTCACCGAAAACTGCATTCGCTGCAAATACATGGACTGCGTCGAGGTCTGTCCGGTGGACTGCTTCTACGTCGGTGAGAACATGCTGGTGATCAATCCGGACGAATGCATCGATTGCGGCGTCTGCGAGCCGGAATGCCCGGCCGAGGCGATCTTTCCGGACAGTGACGATCGGGCCAGCGCCTGGGCCGAGCGGAACCGCACTTTCTCCCAGACCTGGCCGAACATCACCCGTAAGGGCACGGCTCCGGCCGATGCCGACGAGTGGAAGGATAAGCCGGGCAAAGAAGCGCTCTTCTCTCCCGAGCCCGGAAGCCCCTCATGAGCCGCATCGACGAGCGTCTCTCGGCCCTCGGCATCGTTTTGCCGACACCTGCCGCACCGGTCGCCAACTATCTTCCCTTCACGGTGCATAACGGGCTGGTGACGATTTCCGGCCAGTTGCCGCTGCAGGACGGCAAGATCTTCGCCCTCGGCAAGCTCGGCGCAGAGGTGGACGTGGATACCGGCCGCTTCGCCGCGCGGCTCTGCTTCATCAACCTGATGGCGCAGTTGCGTGTTGCCTGTGACGGCAATCTGGACCGCGTGACAGGCGTGCTGCGCCTCGGCGGCTTCATCGCCTCCGCGCCCGACTTCACCAACCAGGCGGCCGTGATGAACGGCGCTTCCGATCTCGCCGTCGAGGTCTTCGGCGATGTCGGCCGCCATGCCCGCTCTACGTTTGGCGTTGCGGCCCTGCCGCTGGGCGCCGCCGTCGAGGTCGAGGGGCTTTTCGCCATCGCCTGAGGCGGTCGCGGCTCTCGGGATGGATGGAGGCGGCGCCGGGGCACCCTGGGGCCGCCTTTTCTTTCGTGATTTCCATACCATCTCTCAGGCATAATCCGGCCAGGAGGCCGCCATGAGCGATGCACCGGATAATCTTCTTCTGGCCTATATGCGCCGTCTCGACGAGAAGCTGGATCGCGTCTTGGAGATGCAGGCTGATCAAGGCCGCCGGCTGACATTGCTCGAAATCGCCGTAAGCAATCTGGCCGCCAGCGAGATGGGCCATTACGCTAATTTCTCACTGCGCGCCGACAGGATCGAGACGCGCCTCGACCGCATCGACAGGCGCCTCGGTTTGATCGAGGTCTGATCACCACCGTCGGCGGTGCAAATTTTGCCGCAGCGCACTATCTTGGCCCCATGCCCGACGGTGACAGTCTGACGCTCAGCCTCTACCCCTCGATCCATGAGATCGAGGCCAGGGAGTGGGACGCCTGCGCCGGCACCGACAATCCCTTCGTGAGCCACGCCTTTCTGAGTGCGATCGAGGATAGCGGCTCGGCCGGCAGCCGAACGGGTTGGCTCCCCCAGCACGCTGTGCTGCGGAACGGCGCCGGTGGAATCGAGGGCATCGTGCCACTCTACGCCAAATCCCATTCCTACGGCGAATACGTTTTCGATCACGGCTGGGCCAATGCCTTCGAGCGGGCGGGCGGCAGCTATTACCCGAAGCTTCAGGCGGCGGTGCCCTTCAGCCCGGTGCCGGGGCCTCGGCTGCTGCGCCGCCCTGGCTCCGCGGTGCCCGTGGCGGCGCTGGGGCAGGCGCTCGTGCAGGCGTGCGAGGAACTCGATCTCTCCTCCGTCCACGTCACCTTCTGCCAGGAAGAGGAATGGGCGGCGCTGGCTGCTGCCGGCTGGCTTCCGCGCCTCGGCACGCAGTTTCATTGGAGCAATGCGGGCTACGGCAGTTTCGACGATTTCCTGGGCGCCATGGCGTCGCGCAAGCGCAAATCCATCAAGCGCGAGCGGCGGGATGCCCAGGGGTCGGGCCTCACCTTCCGCGCCCTCCGTGGCGGCGACATCACCCGCGCCCATTGGGATGCCTTCTTTCGCTTCTACCAGTCGACCGTCGACCGGAAATGGGGCAGCGCCTATCTTACGCGGCGCTTCTTCCCGATGTTGGGAGAGCGCCTGGGTGACCGCGTGGTGCTGATGATGGCCTTCGACGGCACGACGCCGGTCGCAGGTGCGCTCAACCTCGTGGGCACCGACACGCTCTATGGGCGCAACTGGGGCTGCAACGGTGACTGGCCCTTCCTGCACTTCGAACTCTGCTACTATCAGGCGATCGATTTTGCGATCGGCGAAGGCTTGGCGCGGGTCGAGGCGGGCGCGCAGGGCGAACACAAGATCCAGCGCGGCTACCTGCCCCAGCCCACCTTCTCGTGCCACTGGATCAGGCATCCGGGCCTGCGCCGGGCGATCGCCCAGTTTCTCGACGAGGAGCGCCCGGCCATCCTGCAGCACATGGACGAGCTTGCGGCCCTATCGCCTTTCAAGACGGAGGAGTGAGGCGGGGCTTTTCAGAGATCGGCATAGACTTCCCAGAGATAGTCGTCGGGATCGGCGAAGTAGCAGCAGCGCGCCCCCCAGGGGTAATCGGCCGGTGCCCGCCGCACCGCGATGCCGCGCGCGACCAGCGTCTCGTGCATCTCGTCCACGGCCGCGGGCGACGGAAGCTTGACGGAGAGGCAGGCCCGATGGCCGGCTTCACGCGGGCCTAGCAGGGTCGGGCGCGGCTCGTCCGGAACATGCCCCGTCTCCCACACTACGAGACTGACCCCGCGGCTGTCGAAGGAGGCGAACCCTTCCACCCTTCGGGTCACAGTGAAGCCCAGCTTCTCCGTGTAGAACGCGACCGAGCGGTCCAGATCCTGGACCAGGAGGCAGATGTCGCTGATGGCGTGAAGCTGACTGAAATCCATCCTACTCTCCCGTGCAGAAGGGCGCGTTGCGGCCCGCTCGTCTTTGTGCCGGTCGCGCCTGGGCGTGCCGGGAAGCGCCGTGCCGAGACAGCCCAAACGGCCGCGAACGGTCGCAGGTGGTCATTGTTCTGTCCTTGCTGCATGACGCTGATCGTAAGGTTGCGGAAATATTCGGGCGGGATCAAGCCGCCGTGACGGCTGATCCTGCCCGCGCTTCACGCAAGGCCTGCGCCTCCCCCGGCCTACGGCCGGCCCAGCCAGGTCTGGATCAGGGCTTGCCATTCCGGCGTCGGCAGGAGGGCGGTGAGGCTCTCGTTCAACGCATCCCGGTAGGGGCTGCGTTTCGGCAGCATGAAGGCGTGCGGGTGGCTGCCGAAACTGTCGCCGACCAGCATGAGACCGGCGGCCTGCGGTGCACGCAGCGCCTGGTTCAGGGCGAGCTGGTCGTAGGCGACACCGGCGACCGTTCCATCTTCCAGGGCTGCGACCGCGGCGGCGGCCGTCGGAAAGCTGCGCACATTGACGAGATTCTGCTGCAGCCAGGTCTTGGCATAGGACTCCCGGACCGTCGCGATCGGGCGGGTGCCGACGTCACCGATGCTGGTGATGGGCGCCGTCGCGCGGATGGAGGCGGCGAGGCCGGTGGTGAGGACGGCGGTGATTTCTGCCGTGAAGACGGTGCCGCCCAGCATCAACACGATCGCGAGATACCGCCCGCGTTCGGTCTCGGGCAGCTTGGCGCCGCAGTTGTGGGCAATCAGCGTCTGCGCCGCCCACCAGGCGTTGTGGCGGAAAACCGGCGGGAACATCTGGCCGTTGCGCCGCTGTTCGATCCGCCGGATGATGAAGCCCGCCATCAGCGAGGCAACGAGGCCGAGCAGCAGAAGGATGAGCATCTCGCTGCTGAAGAGAAGCGAGAGCGCGTTTTCGATGACGTGCAGGCGGCGCGAGACGGCACCTTCGCGACGGACGGCGAGGGCAAGCGGCACCACCTGGTTGGCGTCACTGAAATCGACGATCAGGCTCAGCTCGGGTGTCGGCGTGATGCCGCCGATGCCGATATCGGCCTGATGGGTGATGATCGCGGTGGTCAGGGCATCGAGATTGGGTTCGAGAACATAATGCACCGTCCAGCCCTGGCGGGCGGCGATGACGTCGAAGGCGGCGATGCTGAGGCCGCTTAGGCCATCCGATCCCTGCACCACGAAAGGCGGATTGGCGAGCGCCGCGACGCGCAGGCTGGGGCCCGCGGCCCTGGCGGCTCCGGGGAGAGCGAGACACACCATCATCCAGGCGGCGAGCGGCAGAAGGGCGAGCGCAGGCAGCCTCATGGCGATGTCCCTGTGTCGAATCGGGGCGGAGCCGGATCGGCCGCGCCCCGATCAAACGGGGATGGCTGTCGCTTGGCCAGCGAAAATGCAGAGACGGCGGGGCTGCGTCAGCGCAAGCCCTCGCAGAAGCGGATGATGCGCTGACACGCCTCGGCCAAGGAGGCGTCGTCGGTTGCGTAGGAGATGCGCATGTGCGGGCTCATGCCGAAGGCCGCGCCATGGACGGTCGCGACGAAGGCCTCCTCCAACAGCGCGAGGCAGAAATCCCGGTCCGTCTCCAGCAGGTGACCGCCCGGCGTGGTTCGGCCAAGGCAGCCGGCGACCGATGGGAAGACGTAGAAGGCGCCCTCGGGCACCGCACAGGTGAGGCCCGGCGCCTGGCGCAGCGCTGCCACCACCGCGTCACGCCGGCGGTGATAGGCCGCGACCATCTCCGCCACCATGCCTTGTTCGGCATCGAGTACGGCCGCCGCCGCCGCCTGGCCGACAGTCGAAATGCCGGCCGTCGCATGGCTCTGCACCGTGGTCATGGCGCGGATCAAGTTGGCCGGCCCGCCGGAGAAGCCGATGCGCCAGCCCGTCATGGCGTAGGTCTTGGAGACGCCGGACATGACAACCGTGCGGTCGCGCAACTCTGGGGCAACCGCGGCGAGGCTGACGGAGCCTGCGCCGTCGTAACGCAGATGCTCGTAGATTTCGTCCGAGAAGATCCAGACATGCGGATGCCGCTCCAGCACCGCGGCCAGCGCTCGCAGCTGCTCGGCCGAATAGGCAGCACCCGTCGGGTTGTTCGGCGCGTTGAGCACCACCCATTTGGTGCGCGGGGTGATGGCGGCCTCCAGATCCTCGGGCCGCAGGTGGAAGCCGTTATTGGCGGGGCAGGAGACGGGCACCGCGACACCGCCGAGGAATTGCGCCGTCAACGCATAGGAGGACCAGTAGGGCGCGGGGATCACCACCGCGTCCCCCTCATCCACGGTGGCGGCGAAGGCATTGAAGATCGCCTGCTTGCCGCCGTTCGAAACCATGATCTCGTTCAGCGCGAAGTCGATCTTCTGGTCGCGCGCGAATTTCCGCTGGATGGCGGCCTTCAGCACCGGCAGGCCATCCACCGGCGGATACTTGGTGAGCCCGTCCCGTGCGGCGCGGGCGGCGGCCTCAATGGCGACCTCCGGCGTCGCGAAATCCGGCTCACCGATGGCGAGCGAGATGACCGGGTGGCCCGCGGCCCGCATCTCCCGCGCCCGCGTGGACATCATGACGGCGGCGGCGGTCTCGGCGCGGCCGAGGCGGGCGGAGAGGGCGGGCATCACGCAGGGGTCCCTTGCAGGAAGAAACGAACGGTCAGGAGCGGAAGGTCGATTGCAGCCAGCCGGCGACCAGGATGAGGACGGAGACCAACAGCGCATAGCCACCGGCGGCCCAGAAGCCGATGGCATCGGTGCCTTCCGCGACACCCGGCATGGCATTGGTCAGGCGATCCCCCCAATACAGCATGAGGGTCACGACGGGCCAGGTGAGCACACCGGCGACGAGATAGATCAACAGGGTGCGGCGGCGCCCTTCGGCCCGGACGGTTTTGCCCAACGGAGCGGCTTCCTTGCGCGATCACCGTATTGGAAACGGTGACAGGGCCGGCCCCTCGGCCGGTACCCGATCGAGGTGGTTACTTCAGCCCGGCGCAGAAATGCTGGATGCGCTCGCAGGCCTTCTTCAGAGAGTCCGTATCGGTCGCGTAAGAAATACGGAAATGGCCCGGATACATGAAGGCGGCACCATGGACGGCGGCAACGCCCTCCTCCTCCAGCAGCGCGGTCACGAAAGCTTCGTCATCCGTGATTGCGACGCCGCTGCGGCTGGTCTTGCCGATGCAACCGGCGACGGACGGGAAGACGTAGAAGGCGCCTTCCGGCGTCAGGCAATGGATGCCTTCGGCCTGGTTCAGCATCTCGACGACGAGATTGCGCCGGGCGCGATAGGTCGCCGTCCAGTCCTTCAGGAAGTCCTGCGGACCGTTGAGCGCTTCCACCGCCGCCGCCTGGCTGATGGAGGAGGTGTTGGAGGTCGACTGGCTCTGCAGCTTGTCGAGCGCCTTGATCAGCGGGGCGGGGCCGCCGGCGAAGCCGATGCGCCAGCCGGTCATGGCATAGGCCTTGGAGCAGCCATTCATGGTCAGCGTCCGGTCACGCAGCTTCGGTTCGACCTGCGCGATGGTTGCAAACTCGAAATCGTCGTAGACCAGCTTTTCGTAGATGTCGTCCGTCAGCACCCAGACGTTCGGGTGGCGCAGCAGCACCTCGGCCAGAGCCTTGAGTTCCGCCGCCGAATAGGCCGCACCCGTCGGGTTGCTCGGGCTGTTGAGGATCAGCCACTTGGTCTTCGGCGTGATGGCGGCTTCGAGATCGGCGGGCTGCAGCTTGAAACCGCTGTTCGGGCCGCAGGGCACGATCACCGGCTTGCCGTCGGCGAGCGCCACGATGTCCGGGTAGCTCACCCAGCACGGCGCGGGGATCACCACTTCGTCCCCGGCGTCGAGCGTCGCGAGCATGGCGTTGAAGATCACCTGCTTGCCGCCGGTCGAGACCATGACTTCGTTCGCGGCATAGTCGAGGCCGCTGTCCCGCTTGAACTTGGCGATGACCGCCTGCTTGAGCGCGGGCGTGCCGGAAACGTCGGTGTATTTCGTGTCGCCGGCCTGGATCGCCTTAATCGCTGCGGCTTTGACGTTGTCCGGGGTGTCGAAATCGGGCTCACCGGCGGACAGGCTGATGATGTCCCGGCCGGCCGCCTTCAAGGCCCGCGCCTTGGAGGAGATGGCGATGGTCTGGCTGGGGCTCACGCGGTCCAGTCGTTCGGCGGTCAGGCTCACGGATCAACACCTCGTTGTCAAAAAACGGCGCGGAACCGTAAGCCTGGGCCGAAAGCCGTGCAAACGCTCGGCATGCAGGGCAGAAGTCCGGCGGCGATGGCCGCCGCCGGTCGTCAGGACTGCTTCAGCGCTCCACGCACATGGCGACGCCCATGCCGCCGCCGATGCAGAGGGTGGCCAGGCCCTTCTTCGCGTCGCGCTTCTGCATTTCGAACAGAAGCGTCGTCAGCACGCGGGCGCCGGAGGCCCCGATGGGATGGCCGATGGCGATGGCGCCGCCATTCACGTTCACCTTCGCGGTATCCCAGCCCATCTCCTTGTTCACGGCACAGGCCTGGGCGGCGAAGGCTTCGTTCGCCTCCACGAGATCGAGATCGGCCGCCTTCCAGCCGGCGCGCGCCAGCGCCTTCTGCGAGGACGGGATCGGCCCGGTGCCCATCACCTTCGGGTCAACGCCGGCGGTCGCGAAGCTCGCGATGCGGGCGAGCGGGGTGAGCCCGCGCTTCGCCGCTTCTTGCGCGGACATGACGACGAGCGCGGCCGCGCCATCGTTCAGGCCGGAAGCATTACCCGCCGTCACCGTGCCCTCCTTGTTGAAGGCTGGGCGGAGCTTGGCCATGGTTTCGAGGGAGGCGTCGTGACGGATGTACTCGTCATCCGAGACGACGACGTCGCCCTTGCGGCTCTTCACCGTGACCGGGGCGATCTCGTCCTTGAAACGGCCAGCCTTCTGCGCGGCCGATGCCTTGTTCTGCGACTGGGCCGCGAATTCATCCTGCTGCGCGCGAGTGATCTGGAACTCCCGCGCGACGTTCTCGGCCGTCACGCCCATGTGGTAGCCGTTGAAGGCGTCCCACAGGCCGTCCTTGATCATGGTGTCGACCAGACCGAGATCGCCCATCTTGGTGCCCGCGCGCAGATAGGCGGCATGGGGCGACAGCGTCATGCTTTCCTGGCCGCCGGCGAGCACGATGTTGCTCTGGCCCGTCATCACCTGCTGGGCGGCGAGCGCCACGGCGCGGAGGCCCGATCCGCAGACCTGATTGATGCCGAAGGCGGTGCGGCCTTCGGGAATGCCCGCGAGAATGGCAGCCTGGCGCGCCGGGTTCTGGCCTTGGGCCGCGGTCAGCACCTGGCCGAGGATGACTTCGTCGATCTCTTCCGGAGAAAGCTGTGCGCGCTCCAAGGCGGCCCTGATCGCAACCTCGCCAAGCTGATGGGCGGGCACGGACGCGAAGGCGCCGTTGAAGCTGCCGACCGGGGTGCGGGCGGCGGAGACGATGACGATGTCGTCCATGGCGGTGCTCCTCGGGACCCGGTGCGGTCCCTCTCTTATGTCTGATGGTTGGTCCGACCGCCCGTAATCTAGGCTGCTCGGCTCCGCTCGCGCCATAGGCGAAACCAAAGGCTGACGCGCGTCAAAGGCCGAGGCACCAGGCCGCCAGCGGACGCCACAATTCGCTTTCTGCGCGTCTGCCCGCAGCCATGCCGATATGGCCGGCGGCAGGGCGATGCACCTGCCCGCCGGGCAGTTGGGTGGCAAGCGCGAGCGCGGAGTCCGGTGGCACGATGCGATCGCGGTTCGGGATCGCCGCGAAGCTCGGGCAGGTGAGGTGGCGTGGGTCGACAGGGGCGCCCGCGATCGCCCACTCGCCCCGCGCGGGCGTGTTCTCGCCATACCATTCGCCGAGGCAGGCGCGCGCCACGGGGGCTGCGAGCGGCACGCCGTCGTTCAGCCAATCTTCGAGCGCCACGAAAAGCGCGGCCGCCGCCCCCTCGGGCGCGAGCTTGGCAAAATGGCGATATTTCACGGGCGTCTCGTAGGGCGCGAGGCAGGCGAAGAGCATCTGGATGAGATCGGTCGCGAGCAGGCCCGTGGGCGCCATCGCCGTCTCCAGCGCCGGCAGGATGGCCGCCACGGCCTGTGCCCGCTCTGGATCAGGCGCGTGGAAATCCCAGGGCGTGGCGAGCAGGACGAGGCCACGGATGGAGCCGGGATGGCGGAGGGCGGCAGCCAGCGCCAGCAGCCCGCCCATGCAATAGCCCACGAGGATGACAGGCGCGCCCACCGCAGCGATGGCACGTTCGAGACGGCCTGCGATGTAGTCGGTGAGGGTGAAGCGGCGTTCGGCGGCACCCGGCTCGCCCCAGTCGAGCAGCAGAGGGCGCAGACCCTGAGCCGCCAAAAAGCGCATCAGCGAACTCTCGGGCTTCAGGTCGAGGATATAGGCGCGGTTGATCAGGCTCGGCACGGTGAGGACGATGGGCGCGCGGGCGGCCGTTGGCGCATAGTCCAGAAGGCGGCTGCCACCTTCCGCCCAGAGCACGGGCGGTTCCTCCTGTCGGCGGACATAGGGATGGCGCCGATAGGCTGCGATCCCGGCGAGGAAGGCGCGGTCCTGCGCCCAAGCCTCGCTCAGCACCGCTTCGGCGAAGCGCGCCTCAGCTTCGGCGCCGCCCTGGGCCACGCGCGCGGCGATCTGCGCCCGCAGCGCCGCGCGGCCGTCCGGAGTCGCTTGGCCCGTCGCGCCCGGCCAGGCGGCGCTCCAACTCGGCCACACGCTGCTCGAGACGGCGGACCTCATCATCGCGAGGGTCAGGTGCAGGAGGAGCGGGCGCGGCCCCCGGCGCAGCATCGGGCCGGGCGGCAGGCCGTGTCGCAGGGGTGGAACGGCGCTCACGGCTGCTGCCGAATCCGCCGGGCATGCCGCGTAGCATGGCCTGCGCGGCTTCGGCCCAGAGCGCGGTGAGCGCCGCCCATTGCGCCTGTGTCTCCGGGTCCATCAGATAGGCGGTGATTTCGCTCTGCCATATGGCGATCCAATCCTCGGCCAGGGCCCGGAAATCCTCCTCCGATCCCGGTGCGGGCCCTGGGCCGCCCGGGTTGGCGGGGCGGTCGTCCTGGGCCGCGCTGTCGTCACCGTCATCCATGCCGCCTTCATAGCTCAGCCGCGTCGCCAAGTCCTGCCCGCAGGTAGGCCGAAGGTCTATGATGCACTGCAAATGGTGCTATCGCGGCGCCGAAGGCTTCATGCTACGGTTCCAAGACACGCCCATCAGAGGTGCAAGATGTCGCAAGCTGCAATGCCTGCCGGTGGTCCGGACAACGCTTCCAAGCCACCCGTCGTGGTCAAGAAATACGCCAATCGCCGGCTCTACAATACAGAGAGCTCCAGCTACATCACCCTCGACAATCTGGCTGCGATGGTGCGGGACGGGCGGGATTTCGTCGTCTATGACGCGAAGACGGGCGAAGACATCACACGCAGCGTGCTGACGCAGATCATCGTCGAAGAGGAAAGCAAGGGCAGCGCCCTGCTGCCGACGACCTTCCTGCGCAGCCTGATCGGCTTCTACGGCGACAGCATGCAGACCGTGGTGCCGCGCTACCTCGAGCAGTCGATGGCGAATTTCGCCCATCAGCAGCAGCAGGTGCGCCAGGCCATGCAGCAGACGGTGGGCAATCTCTTTCCCTTCGACATCGAGCAGATGGGCCGCCAGAACATGGCGATGATCGAGCGGGCGATGTCGATGTTCAGCCCCTTCTACCGCGGCACCGAAGTGCAGGCGGAACAGGCGGCGGAGCCGACGGATGCCCGCCACCCCGATCTCGAACGCGAAGTGGCGGTGCTGCGCGGGGAACTCGCCCGGCTGCAAAAGGAATTGCACGACACCCGGGCGCAGCTCGCCGAGGAAGCGGCGGCACCTGCGGCGAAGCGCAGCCTCGCGGGGAAATCCGCCGCCGACTGAGGGCGGCGGCGTTTCGCCTCCACGATCAGCCCCGGCCGCCATTGTGGCGCGCCGGGGCTTTTTCGTTCAGGCGGCGGCCGAGCTGCCGCCGGTCATCGCCTCCAGATAGGCAAGTCGCTTCGCGAGCAGGGCGTTGGACGGATCGAGCTTCAGCGCCCGCGCTGCCGCATCGGCTGCCGCCGTCATGTCCCCGGCCGCCAGAAGCACCGTGGACTCCTGGAAATGATTGTTGGGGTCGGCCGGATTGACGGCGGTCGCCCGTTTCGCCCAGGCCAGGGCCGCGCTCATGTCCCCGCTGCGCACGGCGACGTCCGAGAGCCGACGCAGCAAACCCACGTCGGAGGGCGCAACGGCCAGCCCCTGTTCCGCCGTCGTCCGCGCGGCAGGAAGATTGCCATAGGTGACGTGCAAGGCTGCGAGATAGTTGAAGGCGCCGGGATCTTTGGGGGCCGCGGCAAGGGCGCGCTGGGCCCAGCCGAAGGCGCCGCCGACGTCACCGCGACGGTTCGCGATTTCAGCAAGGCGCTGCATCAAGGCAGTTGTGGCTGGCGTGCCCTCGGCCAGCTGCAGCGCTTGGCGGAAGGCAGCCTCGGCCTCATCCAGTTCACCGGCCCCGAAATGCAGATTGCCCAGTTGCTGGGCGCCCGCGGGTGAAGCCGGAAACTCTTCCACCATACGGTTGGCCCAATAGAAGGCGCCCTGGCGGTCGCCGCGCCGCATCAGCACGTCGCTGAGCCTGCGATGGAAGGCGGGATTGCTTCCGGCAAACTCCGTGGCATGGGTGAGGGAAGCTTCCGCCGCGGCGCTATCCCCGCGCGCGAGTTCCAGAGTCGCTAGCTGGTCGTAGGTGCGCGGGTCCCGCGGATCGGCTTCGAGTGCACGCTTCAGCCAGGCAAGGGCTTCACGCTGTTCGCCACGGCGCAACGCGAGATCGGCAAGCCGGCGCAGAAGCCCCACGTCCTGCGGGGCGCGTTCCACGGCCAGCAGCAGCGCGTTGGTCGCACCGTCCCAATCGCCGCGCTGCTGGTGCAGCGTCGCGAGGTGCAGGTAGCCGCCGACATCCGCCGGACGCAGCGCGATCCCCGCTTCGGCAAGAGCCTGTGCTTCCGTCCATTCGCCGAGGCGCGCCTTGAGGTTGCTTGCCTGCCGCAGAAGGCCGGCATCGCGCGGCGCGAGGCTGACGGCACGGGAGAGCGCGGCGTCGGCCTCCTCGAGCTTCCCCTGCTGCTGCAGCAGTCTCGCCTGATGCGCATAGTTCTGGGCATCGGACGGGTGGCTGCGGACGGCCCGTTCGATCCAGGCATGAGCTTCCTCGACGGCGCCTGCGGCCAGAGCAAGGTCGCTCTGCCGCCGCAGGTAGGGGCCGAAGGCGGGTGCCAGCGCCACGGCGCGGCTCTGCGCCGCCCGAGCGGCCTCCAAATCGCCTGCCGCATGGTGGAGGCCGGCGAGGTGATGGTGATTCATCGCATCGAAGGGATCCGTCTCGACCGCGCGTTCCGCCCAGCTCCGCGCGGCGTCCTGGTCTCGCTGGTCGCGTGCGATCTCGCTGAGCCGGCGCAGCAGCATGGCTTGTTCACGCGGCGTGCGGGCACGCTCCAGCGCCTCGGTCAGAACCTCGGCCGCCGTGTGGAGGTTTCCCTGGCGCTGATGCAGGAAGGCGCGGTGCCCATCCAAATGGGCATTTGCCGCGCTCGCGTCGGGTGCTTCGGCCCAGGCGAGTGCCGCCTGAACGTCTCCCTGTTCCAGCATCAGTCGGCTGAGCTGCCGTGCGGCATTGCCGCCCGGCCCCTGCAGGCGGGCCGCTTTTTCCAGCGCGGCTCGCGCAGCATCGGGATTGCCGGCGGCGGTCGCGACCTGAGCGAGCACTTCATAACTCGGCGCATCGCCCGGATCCGCCTCAACCGCGCGTTCCGCCCAGAGAGCTGCCCCCTCGAGATCACCCCGCCCGAGCAGGAACAGGCTCATGCGACGGAGCGCCAACGGCTGTTCCGGCGCGTGGTCGATCGCGGTGCGGAGCGAGGCTTCCGCGCCCGTGAAATCGGCATGCCGCTCTTGCAGACCCGCCAGAAAATGCAGCGGCGACACCTCGCCTGGCGCCAGCAGGACGGTTTTTTCCGCAAGCGGAAGCGCCTCTTCGCCTTTGCCCAGATGCTGCTTGAGGTCGGCGAGTTGGCGCAGATAGGCCGGATGGTCCGGCTTCAGCTCGACGCTGTGCTCCAGCATCTCTTCCGCTTCGTCCCAGCGGCCCTCTTCACGCAGCAAACGGGCGAGGTGCGCATAAGGGTCGGCCTCCCCAGGGGCGGCGGCGACGGCCTGCTGTGCCCACTCCATCGCACCGGTCCGGTCGCCCTGGAGCAGCCGCACCTCGCTCATGCGCCGCAGCAGGCTGGCATGGTCCGGATTGAAGTCCAGCGCCCAGCCGAGAAGGCGTTCGGCTGTCGCCGTATCACCCGACCGCAGGGCTTCGCTGACCGCGCGCAAGGTTGCGCCGGGGTTGGTGGGATCCGCGGTCGCGCCAGACAGGTCGCTCATCAGTCAATCCATCTCTTCGGGTCGAAGTCGGGGAAGCTACGCTTTGCCTCAGGCAGCCGACCGGATAGGACGGTAGGCCGACAAAGCCTCCGCCATCCGGGTCTGGGCCACGTCCATCAGGCCGAGCCAGTCGTCGGCCGCGAGGCTGAGGCTTTCGGGAGATTGCGCCCGCACCACCTCTTCCGTCCTCCATCCGAGCTTCTTCTTCGCCATGCTGAAGACGACGGCGCGGGACACGCGTTTCGTCAAGGCCCACTCGGCGATCTCGCTGGCGATCCGGCGCGTCACCTCGTCGGCATCCCCGTCACCCTCTTGCTGGGACAAAACCAGCGCCGCGGCCATGTCGGCCACGGCCGGATAGGTGAGGTTTAGGAAGATCTGATGCGAGGCCGGGTAGAACTTGGCAGCGCGGCCTTCCAGCGCGCGCTCGCGCACCTGCTCGGGGGTGCGCAGGCCGATGATCTCCGGCGGTTTCTCGTAGGTTGGCGGCTTGGGCTTGGGCGGCGTCTTTTCCGTATCCGCCTTGGGCCTGTCCTCTGCGTCCTTTTGGTCCCGCGTGCGGTCTTCGACCGGCTTCGGCTTCTGCGGCAGACCGGGCGGCTCGCTCGGCGGCCGTTGCGCCTCGACGCCGAGGGCGGCCAGCAACTCCTTAAGCTCGTCGCTGATCTCGTCGAGATAATTCGCCTGGGTTGGGCCGAGGCTGCGGATGATCTCGGCGAGCCAGGCCGGCATGTAGGTGCGCACCAGGGCGCTGAACTCGCCGACATGGACCTGCCGCTGGTCATGGCTGCGGAAGCGCAGGAACTGGCGGTAGGCTTCCGGCCAGACGAGATAGTCATCCGGCAATTCGACGAAGACCGAGATGTATTTGGCGCCGAAGGGGATCGCGAAATTCGGCGCTTCCTGCGTCCAGGCATCGCCGGAGCGCACGTCGTACATCTCGTTGCGGAAGACGATGGCGGCGCGCGCGCCGCCTCGGCCCAGTGCGCCTGCCGCGGATTTCGTACTCTCGCCGCGGGCCGGATCGTAATAGTAGTGGATCTTCACGCCGCTTGGCGTCGTGCGCGTCTCGGTGCGGCCGAAATCGGCGCGCCGGTCATCCAGGCCGACCATGGCGCGGGGGCCAGAACCGCCCCAAATCTCCGGCGCGAGCGTTAGGCTCACATCCTGTGAGAGGCGGAAGAAGCGGTTCTCCAGATAGTCGCCGAGCCAGTCCGGCTCGACCCTCAGGCTGGGGCCATAGGGTGCCGTGACCGTGTCCTGGTCCGGGCTGTTGCCGCAGAGGAGAACCTCGGTCCAATCCTGAGAGAGGTCGTAGCCGCCTTCGCTGCGGCAGGCCTCCGTTGCGTCCACCACCTCGGCCCGCTCCGGCCCGATGCGCAGGCGACCATAGGTGCCGTCGCGATAGCCCATGACGACTTCGCTCACCCGTCCCGCGACGCAGGAACGGTAGCGCAGGCCGTGCTTGTTGGAGGGCAGGGAGGCGACCTTGGCGCCCATGCCGAAATTCTGGTCGAGCGCGTTCTGCTTGCGCAGCGAGGAGGCGAGGTCGGTGATCTGAAGCAGCTCGGCCGCGGTCAGGCCCGGGCCGGTGTTCCAGATGCGCAGCTTGCGGCCGCCCTCGTGGCGGCGCGAATCGATGAGCACGCGGCGCTCCCCGGCAGGCGCATGCGCCGCAGCCTCCAAACCGTTCACGACGAGTTCGCGGATCATCATGGTCTTGGGGCAGCGCTCAATCATGCTGGCGACGAGGAAGGCTTCGTTCGCCACTTTCAGCGGGGCAATCTGGGCGGTGTCGGACATGAAGACTCCGGCATTGTCGGCTCGGGCGAAAGCCTGAACGACGTGTGAACGGGGCGGCAGACTAGCCGTCCCGGAAGGTTTGGTTAGTTAAGATTTGGGAAGTATTAAGCATATCTGTTGCGGCGCAACAAAAAAGAGGCGGGCTTGGGCTCACCGGGCCGTGGCCGGACCTTGACGTTGGCTGCGGCGGGAAAAGGGGACAAGGCATGACGGAAGAACGCAAGGTTGCCCTCGTCACCGGCGGAAGCCGCGGCATTGGCCGGGGGATCGCCGATCATCTGGCCTCGGCCGGATGGCGCGTGGTGGTGGCCGATCGCGCGCCACCGGCCGTGCAGAGCACGCCCGCACCTCACCGTTTTGTCAACGCCGATGTCGGGGAGGAGGCTGCGGTGACGGCTCTTCTCGCGGGGATCAGCGCGGAGGAGGGGCGGCTGGATGCGCTCGTCTGCAATGCCGGCTTCATGATCCGCAAGCCGCTCGAGACCCTGAGCCTCGCGGAATGGACCGCCGTGCTCACCACCAATCTGACCAGCACCTTCCTGCTCGCGCGGGCGGCGGCCCCGCTGCTGCGGCAGGCTCGCGGTGCCATCCTCACCATCGCCTCCACCCGCGCCCATCAGTCGGAACCCGACACGGAGAGCTATTCCGCCTCCAAGGGCGGTCTGCTCGCCCTGACCCACGCGTTGGCTATCAGCCTCGGCCCCGCCATCCGGGTGAACTGCATCAGCCCCGGCTGGATCGACACGCAAGGGGCAGCACGCTCGCCAGAGGATCACGCCCAGCATCCGGCGGGCCGGGTCGGCCGGCCGGAGGACGTGGCAAGCCTCGCCGCCTGGCTGCTCAGCCCCGAGAGCGGCTTCGTCACGGGTGCCGAATTCGTCGTCGACGGCGGCATGACCCGCAAGATGATCTACGTCGAATGATCCTCAGAGGGTGACGGTCGGCTTCACGTCGAGCCCCGGCCCGCAGAGGGCCCGCACCTTGGCCGCGGCCGCCTCCGTGCCCCAGTCGGCGCCGCCGATCAGCCGCGCGCGGGGCTGGCCGCTGCGGTCGAAGACCACGGTCAAGGGAATGCCCGGGACGCTCCAGGCCTGCACGATCGCGCCCTGCGGGTCGAGCAGCACGGGCAGATGGTCGATGCCTTGGCGGTCGTAGAAGGCCCGCACGGTCGCCGCGCCGCCGGCATCGGAGGAGACGGGCAGAACCACGATGTCGTCCGCCCGCACCGCGGCGGCGAGCGCGTCCAGCGTCGGCAACTCGGCCGCACAGGGGCCGCACCAAGTGGCCCAGAGGTTGAGGACCACGCCCTTGCCGCGGTAATGGGCAAGCGTCAGCGCCTGCTGGTCCGGCTTGTAAAATCGGATGGCGGGAAGGCGGGTTCCGGTAGGGAAGGTCTCCAGCCCGTCGAGCCCCGGCAGAGACTGCGCTCGGGCTGACGGAAGGCCCAGATTGCCCACCGCGACGCCCGCGGCTAGGTTCGCCGCCGCGATGAGGGCTCCGCGGCGCGAGAGGGGCCGGCGCGACGATGATGTGTTCATTAGGATCAGCTCCTTGACCGATACCAGCCAGCCCCCGCCGGCCACCCTCTCTCATTCCGGCGAAACAAGCGCCTCCGGCGCCAATGTGCAATGGGGCGGCCGTTTCGCGGGCGGCCCCGCGCAGATCATGAGCGACATCAACGCCTCGATCGGCTTCGACCAGCGGATGTGGCGGCAGGACATCGCGGGATCTCGCGCCCATGCGGCCATGCTCGTACACGCAGGCGTCCTCACCCCGGCAGACGAAGCGGCCATCGCCGAGGGGCTGGAAGCCATCGGAGGCGAGATCGCCGCGGGCCGGTTCCCCTTCGAGACCGCTCTCGAAGACATCCACATGAACATCGAGGCGCGGCTGACCGATCGCATCGGCGATGCCGGACGCCGCCTGCACACCGGGCGCAGCCGCAACGACCAGGTGGCGACGGATTTCAAGCTCTGGGTGCGCGATGCGATCGACGGCCTCTCGGCCCAGATCACCGCCACCATGCGCGCCTTGGTGGAGCGTGCCGCCGAACATGCGGCCGACCCCATGCCCGGCTTCACCCATCTGCAGACGGCCCAGCCGGTGACCTTCGGCCATCACCTCATGGCCTATGTCGAGATGCTGGGGCGGGACCGTGCGCGCCTCGCCGATTGCCGCGCCCGGCTGAACGAGTGCCCGCTGGGTGCGGCAGCACTCGCCGGCACTTCCTTCCCGATCGACCGGCACATGACGGCGGCGGCGCTGGGCTTCGACCGGCCGACTGCCAATTCCCTCGATTCGGTGTCCGACCGCGATTTTGCGCTCGAATTCCTCTCGGCGGCGGCGATCTGTGCGACGCATCTCTCGCGCTTCGCGGAAGAGATCGTCATCTGGTGCAGCGCGCCCTTCCGCTTCGTCCGCTTGTCGGATGCCTTCACCACCGGCAGTTCCATCATGCCGCAGAAGCGCAATCCGGACGCGGCGGAGCTGGTGCGCGCCAAGACCGGGCGCATCGCTGGCTCCCTCATCGCCCTGCTCACCGTGATGAAGGGCTTGCCGCTTGCCTATTGCAAGGACATGCAAGAGGACAAGGAGCCGGTCTTCGAGGCGGCGGATGCGCTGGCGCTGTCGCTGGCCGCGACCGAAGGGATGGTGCGGGACCTCATGCCGGAACTCGGCCGGATGGCTGCCGCCGCCGGCCAGGGGTTCGCGACCGCGACCGACCTCGCGGACTGGCTGGTGCGGGCGCTGAAACTGCCCTTCCGCCAGGCTCACCATGTCACCGGCAAGCTGGTGGCCCTTGCCGAGAGCCGGGAGGTTGACCTCGCCGATCTCGATCTGGCCACCATGCAGTCCGTCGAGCCTGGTATCACGGAAGACGTCTACTCCGTGCTGACCGTCGCGGCGTCCGTCGCGTCCCGCCGCAGCTATGGCGGCACCGCGCCGGAGAATGTCGCGGCCCAGGCCGCCCGCTGGCGGGACGTCCTGGAGAAGGAGGCCGCGGCATGACCATGCGTCTGCTGCTGCTCGCCGGTCTCCTGGCGCTCGCCGCTTGCGGCAAGGTCGGGCCCAACCAGCCACCGGGCCCGGCCTCAGACATCATCTATCCTCGCCTTCCCTATCCGGCGCAGTAGCCATGGCGGATTTTAGCGGCCCCGCGCCCGGGGCCGAACCAGATGTCGCGGCGCTGATCGCGTCCCGGCCGCACCTCACGCTCGACCCCGATCGGGGGCTGATGCTGGAGGGGGTGGCGCTCGCCGATATCGCCGCGCTTCTCGGGTCTCCGACCTGGGTATATGGCGCAGGCACCATCCGCGCGCGCCTCGCCCGCCTGCGGGCAGCCCTGTTGGCTGCCGGGATCGGCAGCACGCAGATCCATTACGCGGTGAAGGCGAACGACCATCTCGCAGTCCTCTCGCTGCTCGCGGCCGAAGGGGCGGGGGCGGACGTCGTCTCCGGTGGCGAGTTGGCCCGGGCGCGCCATGCCGGTATCTCGGCTGCGCACATCGTCTATTCGGGCGTCGGCAAGTCGGCCGCCGACCTGCAACGCGCCGTCGCCGAAGGCATCGGCCAGATCAACGTCGAGAGCCGCGAGGAACTCGCCATGCTCTCGGCCGTCGCCGAGGCGGCCGGCCGCCGCGTCGATCTCGTGCTGCGCGTCAATCCGGACGTCGATGCCGAAACCCATGCCAAGATCACCACGGGCCTCGCCGAGAACAAGTTCGGCATCGCCTGGGAAGAGGCGGAGGCGGTCTATGCCTATGCGGCCAGCTTGCCGGGGTTGAACCCCCTCGGGCTTGCCATGCATATCGGCAGCCAGATCCTCTCGACCCGGCCTTTCGACGCGGCCTTCGCCCGCATGGCGGGCCTCGTTGGCCGGCTGCGCGCCGCAGGGCACCGGGTGACGCGGCTCGATTGCGGTGGAGGCCTCGGCATTTCCTACGAGGCCGGGCCGGAGGTTTCCGTCGAGGATTTCGCGGCCGTCATGGCGCGTCACCTCGGCGGTCTCGGGCTCGATCTGATGATGGAGCCGGGGCGCTGGCTGGTGGGGCCGGCGGGCGTGCTGCTGGCCTCCGTCGTGCTCGCCAAGAAGACCGGCAATGGCAGCTTTCTAGTGCTGGACGCGGCGATGAACGATCTCGTCCGCCCGGCGATGTATGACGCCTGGCACGGCATCGTCCCCGTCAACGCGGAGGACGTGGCCCGTGCCGGCGTGCCGGTGGACGTGGTTGGGCCGGTTTGCGAGACCGGGGACACCTTCGCGCGAGGCCGCCTCCTGCCGCCCCTCGCGCCCGGCGCGCTGGTGGCGATTCTCGACGCCGGCGCCTACGGTGCCGTGATGAGTTCTACCTACAATGCGCGGCCCCTGGCGGCGGCGGCGCTGGTCGATGGCCCGCGTTGGGCGACCATCACGCCGCGGCAGGACGTCTCGGCCCTCTGGTCACGCGAAGCGGTGCCGGCATGGCTCACGCCCGCGGACACGAGCGCGGGCTGAGCCAGCCCGCCGATCAACGTCCGCCCGGGGCAGCGGCCCCGGTGGCGGCGCCCTTGCCGCGTCGCCTCCAGCGTTGGGAGAGGGCGGCGCGCTGGCTGCTGATCTATGAGGCCATCTGGCCGATCCTCTGGCCGCCACTCGGCCTGCTCGCCCTCTATGCCTGTGCCGCCTTGCTCGGCCTGCCGCAGCGCGGCGGCCTCTTCCTCACCACGCTGCTGGGAATGCTGGATCTCGTCGGCGCCCTCGCGCTGCTGATCTGGGGCGCGGTGCGTCTGCGTCTGCCCGATGCGCGCGCGGTCCGCGCGCGGCTGCGCCGCGCCTCCGGCCTTGCGCATGATCCGCTGGCGGCGCTCGAGGATACCCCGGCGCAGACGGATCACGCTGCCTTCCTGCTGTGGCGCGCGCATCGCGCGCAGAGCCTGGCGGCGACCGCCCGGCTCCGCCTCGGCCTGCCCTGGCCGTGGCGGGCGCGCCCGCGCGATCTCGCCTTTCGCGGCGGTATCCTTGCCGCCTTTATCGCTTGCCTCTGGGTCGCCGGACCGGCCGCGCCTCAGCGGCTCGCCTCAGGCTATGCGATCGACCCGGCCCGCCTGCTTGGCCCGCCGGCGCCGCCCCCCGCGGTCACCGCCTGGATCACGCCCCCGGCCTATACAGGCCGTCCGCCCATCCTGCTGCATGACCGCGACGAGAACAGCCGGGTGCCGAGCGGCGCGCGGCTCACCGTCACCGTCTCGGGGCTCGAGCGGGCCCCCCGCATCGACGGCCTCGCCGGCGCTTTCGCGCCGCTCGACGCCGGCAGCTTCCAGTTTCAGGCCAAGCTCGACCGCAGCGGCATCGTGACCCTGCACGGCGGCGGCACGACGCTCGCACGCTGGACGCTGATGGTGCAGCCGGATGGGCCGCCGAGCATCGACTTCGCGGGCCTTCCGGCGGCCGACTCGGATGGGCGCAGCCTGCGCCTGCCCTGGCAGGCGACGGATGATTACGGCGTGGTCTCGGCGCAGATGGTGGCGCGGCTCGTCGCCCATCCCGAAGCGCCACCGCTGGTTCTGCCGCTGACGCTGCCCTCCGGTCCGGCCCCCAAGATCGACGCCGTGCAAGTCGCCGACCTCAGCGCCAATCCCTGGGCCGGCCTGCCGGTGCAGATGCATCTCGTGGCGCGAGATGCGGCGGGGCAGACCGGCACCTCGCCGGTCGAGACGGTCACGCTTCCCGCGCGGCATTTCACCGATCCCTTCGCGCAGGAGGTGGCGGCGATCCGCCGCGCCCTGGTCGCGATGCCGGCGCCGCTGACGCCGCAGCGCAGGCAGGCAGGGGCCGAGGCGATCTTTCAGGTGGGTGCGGCCGCACTCACCGCCGGCAAGGCGCCCAAGACCGTGCTGCCGCTGCTCGCCGCGGGCTGGCAGCTTGCTCAGGACCGGGGGGCTGACGTGCTCTCCGAGGTGGAAGCCACGCTGTGGGAGGTGGCGCTGCATTTCGAGCAGGGGGATGCGGCGGACAGCGCCCAGTCCCTGGCCCAGGCCGAGGCGGCGCTCAAGCAGGCATTGGCCGGCGGCCACGCCTCGTCCGCGGAATTGTCGCGCCTGATGCAACAGATGCAGTCCGCCGTGCTGCAGCACCTTTCGACGCTGTTGCAGATGGCCCAGCGCCAGGGTGCGGCGGTGGGCACGGCGAACAACGCGCCGCCGCTCGACCTGCAGCGTCTGGCCCGCCAGATGAAGGCGATGGAGGAGGCGGCGCGTGCGGGCGATGCGGCGGCGATGCGCCAGGCCATGGCCAGCCTGCAGCAAAGCCTGTCGGCGCTGGAGCAGGCACGGCTCGTCAAGCCCGATCCCAAGGCCGAAGCGGCCCGCGCGCAAGCCGGGCGGGACTTGCAGAGCCTGCAGACCCTGATGCGCGAGCAAGCAGGGTTGATGGACCGGTCGACCCAGCGCGCCGAAGCGGCGAGCCCGGATGCCGCGGCCCAGCGCCGCGATGCGACGGCACAGGCGGCGCTACGCAACACGCTCGGTGGCCTTGCCGGCCGGTTGGGCGGCAGTGCCAAAACGGCGCAGCAGGCGATGGGCGGGGCGATCCAGCAATTGCAGGCCGGACGGGATGGGGATGCCGCGGCGTCCCAACAGCAGGCGCTGCAGGCCTTGCAGCATGCGGCCGATTCCTTGCAGCGGCAGCTTTCCCAGCAAGGGCAGGGGGGCGGGCTGTTCCAGCTGGGCGGCGGCACGGGCGCCGGGCAGGAGACCGGCCTGCCGCTCTTCGGCGACCAGTCGGAGGACGGGCAGACCGATCCGCTCGGCCGGCCGCTGGACAAGGGCCAGGGGTCGAGCATCGGCGCCGACGTGGCGCTGCCCGAAGGGGCGCAGCGTGCGCAGCTCCGCGCCATCTTGCAGGAGCTGCGGGATCGCGCGGGGGATCGCAGCCTGTCGAAACCGGCCCTCGACTACATCGAGCGCCTGTTGCAGCCGTTCTGAGACCGGCGCCCCACCGCTGCGGCCGCCTTGTCGTCCCATCACCCTGGACGACTCTGTTGACTTCGGAGTCGCAACAAGGTCTGTTTCCGATCAGGAATCATTTTCCTCCATAAAAATTCAGAAATAGATAACGTCCTCTTCGTAGAAAATTCGGCGGATCAGCCGGAAGTCGACTGGCTCCTGGCCTGACCACTCTGACCATTGTTGGATTGAAATGAACCTGCGCCGGGCGATAGGCGCGCTTGGGGAAGGCACGGAACCATGTCCGGGACCACGCTCAATCTTTCGCTGACGGCAGCGCGTCTCGCGGAGTGGGAGCAGTCGGACGTGAACGTCTATGCCGTGCTCTTCTCAGGAAGCGGCGCGGGCACGGTGACCACCTTGATCTCCTCCGGCGCCGTGACAGCTGCGGGCTCTGCCATCTCCTCCGGCACGCTCACGGGCGGAGAGGCCTATACCATACCGCTGACGACCGGCAGCGAGACGCTGAACGGTGGCAAGCTCTACATCATCGCGCAGAGCGGCACCCAGGACATCTCGAGTCTGATCACCAGCCAGAGCTTCATCAATCCCGGCAGCGCGACGAGCTATGACTTCGCCTATGACAGCATGGAAGTCTCCCTGCTGAACAAGTCGACCGACGCCGCGAACCTGACGTCGGTGAACGGCTTCGCCCTGCCGATGGAACTGTCGGATGCCTATGGCAGCGTCGGCTACAAGGTCTCGGCCGACACGCTGGTGAACACGCTCACCACGACGATCGGCAGCAGCATCGTCAACACCTATACGACGGGTGGCTTGAGCGGCGAGACGCGGACGGTCACCTCGCCGACCGATGTCAACGAACCCGGCCCAGTAACCACCACCGGCCCTTATCCGCAGGCGGATTGGGGGCCTTACCTCACCGCGCTCGAATCGATCGCGCCGCAGGTCACCATCACCGGGCAGTTCAACGGCGCGGCCGATGCCACGGGGATTTGGCACAATGCCGGCTACTACGCCTATTCGTTGAGCTTCGACGGCACGAACTTCTGGCTCTCGCCGATGAGCAGCAGCGAGATCCAGGGCTATATCCTGCTGACGCCTGCTGATATCGAGCAGAACATCTATTCACAGATCGGCTCGGTCTCGATCTATACCGCGGCCTCCACCAGTTCGACGCTGATCGATACGGTCGCGGTTGGGGCCAATGATCAATGGGGCGCCGTGCTCGCCCAGTTCCTGACCGGCTTCACCGGTGGCTATTACGGGCAGGCCGGCCTGTCGCCGAACAGCCAGATCGGCAGCACCGTCAGCCTCGATCAGAACAACAACTGGGACCCGAGCTACGCCTTCCACGTCAATACCGAAACCGTTGTCAGCCCCGGCAACGGCGTGCCGTATGATCAATATTCAAAGGTCTTCTTTCAGGACTCGAACTCCTACGGCTCACCCTATTCCGACGCGCTGATGAGCCAGTACACGGCAGGCGGGCCGCTGCTCAGCGTCGCCAATTCCGAGAGTGTCGACGTCTCGACGCTCGATCTCACGATCTTCGGCAGTTCGGAGACGCCGACCGGCTACGTGACACCGACGATCAATGACTATATCGCGCCGTCCGAGGCGACGGTGGTGACGGCCGGCACCATCTACACCTATGCCTTGCCCACCGCGAATACGGCGGGCGCCAACGTCACGCTCTCCTTCTATTCTCAGGTCGGCGCTGATGCCGGCATCGACCTCGACCCGACCACCGCGATCGCCATCAGCTATCTTACGGGAGAGACGGTCGATCCCACCACCGGTGCCGTCACGCCCGTGTGGAACACCGTGACGATCAATGGGGCCGGCACCTACGTCGTCGGCAACGACTCGATCGCCGCGCCCACCTTGTGGAATCAATGGACGATCGCTCCTGGTTCGACCATCGCGACCCTGGACACGACGACCCCGAATGCACCCGGAAGCTTGGTTCTCAATCTGCCGACGGCGGATCAGGGCGTGTCCTGGTATCAGATCACCGTGGGCGCCGGTACGGCCGACGCCAAGACCTACAATTTCTACACGACGACGGCCGAGGTTCCGGCCGGCACGGATGTCAACGGCCAGACCATCGCCAATGCGGAATCGGGGGTGTTCGTCAATCCGGCCTATACCGGCCAATCTGCGTCCCAGGCGGTGGACGGCTTGGCCGGCATTGCTGGCTCCTCCACGCAGTCCGGCCCGACGCAATACACCAATACTCTGACGGTCAGCTTCGCCAAAGGATCGACCATCACCTACAACCCGGGTCTCGTCGTCAAGAACACCGGCGAGAACGCGAATTTCGGCGGCGTCGGCTATCCCAGCCCAGCTCCTACGCCCGTCGTCGCCGACTATATGAACGACGGCACCCTCACCACCGTCCCGGGTGAGACGGGGGGTGCGGCTGGTAGCCAGGGGAACCCGATTACGACCCCCGAAACCAACTTCCAGCTGGGGTGGGCAGGCTACGACACGAACAGCGTCACGGTCGAATACAACGCTAACGTGGTCAACAACACCACGACGACGCAGACGACGGTGGATGGTTATGGGTGGACCGGATCGGCAGCCGTGCAGCCGCCGCAACTCGGCGAGAATGAGGCGATCACGGGTCTCGCCACCATCACAGGCACCGGCGCCTATGCCGATATCGGCGCCTATACCAACAAGGTCGATGGCTGGGGTGATGCCGTCATCCTCATCGACAACGGCGTGGGCCAGACGACGACCGTGATCACGCCCGCGGACGTCGACGGCAACTGGCTGAGCAATGCGCTCGCCTTCGGCAACGGCACCTACACCATCACCATGTTCGGCGCGATCGAGCAGAACGGCACGCTGGCGCAGACGACGCAGGCGAGCACGCCGCTCTATCTCGAGGTGGACAGCCCGCAGCAGGTAAATGCGCCGAATACCGTGACCCTGGCCTGTTTCGCGGAAGGAACCGGCATCGAGACCGCCGCCGGGCGTGTGGCCGTGGAGCGGCTGGCGGTCGGCGATCGTTTGCGCACCGTCTCCGGCGCATGGCGGCCGATCCGCTGGATCGGCCACCGGACGGTCGACTGCGCGCGCCACCCGGCGCCCGATGCCGTCCGCCCCGTGCGCATCCGGGCCGGCGCCTTCGGCGCGGGCTTGCCAGTGCGCGACCTTGATCTGTCACCCGACCACGCGATCTTCGCCGAAGGCGTGCTGGTGCCCATCAAGCATCTCGTCGATGGCGGCGCGATCCGTCAGCGCCGGGTGCGTTCCGTCACCTACTACCATGTCGAACTCGACAGCCACGACGTGATCCTAGCCGAGGGCCTGCCGGTAGAGACCTATCTCGACACCGGGGATCGCGCCGCTTTCGCGAATGGCGGTGATGTCCTGTCCTTCCATCCCGCCTGGGGCAGCGAAGCGCGGGACGTCTCGCTCCTCTTCGAGGCGGAGGGCTATGCCCCGCTGCGCGTCACCGGGCCGGAGATCGCCCGGATCCGCGCGCGTCTCGCCGCGACCTCCAACCGGCAAGAGGCACCCGCTGCCTGACGCGGCGTTGCCTGCCGCTGGTATCTCAGTTAAGCGATGGGACCAGCGGAACGCCGCCGTCGGGAGGATGCATGTCTCTGGTGGAAACCCTCTCCCGGCTGATCGGGCCGGCCCATGTGCTCACGGCGGAGGCGGACGTGCACCGCTATGCCGAGGGCTGGACCGGGAAGTGGCACGGCCGGCCGCTGGCGGTGGTGCGGCCTGCCGACACGGCCGAGGTCGCGGCCGTCCTCCGCGCCTGCCATGCGGCGGGACAGCCCGTGGTGCCGCAGGGCGGCAATAGCGGCCTCGTGGATGGTGGCCTGCCCTCCGCTGAGGGCAACGAGATCGTCCTCAGCCTCGAACGCCTCAATCGGGTGCGCGCAGTCGATCCGATCGGCTTCACCATGACCGTCGAGGCCGGCTGCGTGCTACAGACGGTGATCGACCGGGCGCTGGCCGAGGACTGCTTCTTCCCGCTCTCCCTCGGCGCGCGGGGCAGCTGCCAGATCGGCGGCAACGTCGCCACCAATGCCGGGGGCATCAACGTGCTGCGCTGGGGCATGATGCGCGATCTCGTGCTCGGGCTCGAAGTGGTGCTGCCCGACGGCCGCATCTGGAATGGGCTGTCCACTCTGCGCAAGGACAATACCGGCTACGACCTCAAGCAGCTCTTCATCGGCGCCGAGGGGACGCTCGGCATCGTCACCGCCGCCTCCCTGAAGCTCTTCCCGCGGCCGAGCGCTGTCGAGACCTGCCTTCTGGCCGTGCCCTCCACGACGGCGGCGCTGACCCTCTTCGGGCAGGCGCGGCGTGGGCTCTGTGATCTGCTCAGCGCCTATGAACTGCTGACGCGGCCCTGCTTCGATCTGGTCTTCGAGACCTATCCGGAGAACCGTGATCCGCTCTCCGCGCCGGCGCCTGCCTATGTGCTGCTCGAAACCTCGGTGAGCGGCGGGCTCGATCTTCGGCCCCGGCTCGAAGCCTTCCTCGAAGCCATGATGGAGGAGGGGTTGGTGTTGGACGGCGCGGTGGCGGAGAGCGAGGCGCAGCGCGCTGCCTTCTGGCGCATCCGCGAGGATCTGGTGGAAGCGCAGTATCGGGTGGCGCCGCGCCATCTGCGCACCGACCTGTCCGTGCCGCAGGCCGCGCTCGCGGCTTTCATCGCCGCGCTGGACACGATGGTGGCAGGGGAGTTTCCGGAGTTGCGGCCCATTGCCTACGGGCACATCGGCGACGGCAACGTTCACTACAACCTGCTGCCGCAGCCCGGGACGCCGGAGGACACGCTGGCAGCCCGGCTCGAGGCCTGCGAGGCGCGGCTCTTCACGATCACCGCCGCCCATCGCGGCTCGATCAGCGCCGAGCACGGCATCGGCCGCTCCAAGCGCGCCGCCTTCCTGGAGACGCTTCCCGAGGTGGAGCGCGACCTCATGCAGGGTCTGAAGAGGCTGCTGGACCCGCAGGGGCTACTCTCCCCCGGGCGCGTGATTTAGCGACAGGGCGCGTCTCCGGCAGCAGCAGCAGGATGAGGGCGATGCCGAGCAGCGCCGGCAGGGTGAGGGCGTAGAAGGCGCTGGCGAGGCCGTAACGATCGGCGATCCAGCCGGCGAGGGTGGTGCTGAAGGTGGCGCCCAGGCTGCCGGCGAGGCCGAAGGAGCCAATGGCGAGGTTGAGGTAGCCGGTCTTCTCGGTCAGGTCCGCGGCGACGAGAGGGATCATCACGCCTATGCTCGCGGCGGCCGCGCCATCGAGCAATTCGATCGCGATCAGCGCTGCGGCGCCCGGGTTGGTGGAGAGCAGCAGGGCGCGCAGCACCAGGCAACTGAAGCCCATCAACAACACTGGCCGCCGCCCCCATCGCTCCGCAGTCTGGCCCAGACGCGGCGCCAGCACCACCACCACCGCCTGCAGCGCGATGATCGAGCCGGTGGTCGCGATGGCCGCGCCACCATGGCGATGGGCGAGGGCATTGAGGGCGAGGGGCAGCATCGCCGCATTCGCCAGAGTGAAGAGCGTCACGCAGACGGCGAAGGTATGCATGTGCCCCTCGAAGAAGACCTGCCAGAAGCGGGCGTCCCGCGCTTTCGGATGCAGCATGGCCGGATGTTCGGCCGCCTGAGGTGGGGGCGGCGCCACCGGCCGTATGGCGAAGAGGCAGAGCGCGGCCGGCAGCGCCATGACGGCCGCGAGCAGGAAGGCGGCGCGGATCGAGAGATGCCAGGCGACGAGGCCGAGGAGTGCGGCGGCGAGGGCGTTGCCGAGCGAGGCGTAGCGCTGGTTGCGCCCGACATGCTCACCGAATTCGCCGCGCCCCCCGAGGCTCAGCGTCAGCGCGGCGATGGCGGGCGCCAGCATGGCGGCGGCGAAGCCGTGCAGCACCTCCACCCCCAGAACCGGCAGGAAGCCCGGATGCACCGCGAGGATGAGCATGCCGAGCGCGAAGCCTGCGAGCGCAACGCCGCAGGCGAGACGCCGCTGCGGCAGATGGTCCACCAGCAGCCCGGCCGGCACCTGGCTCACCATGCCCGCGATGGAGCCCACGCTGAGGGCCAGGCCCACCTGCCCCTGGCTCCACCCCGCACGGGTGAGATAGACGGGAAGAAAAGGGCCATATCCCGTCTGCAGGCTGGCCGCGAAGAAATTGAAGGCCCGGAGGCCGCGCCAGGAGGCGCGGGCGGTCGGCGTTTCGGTCTCGGAAGCGTTATCCACGGCGGTGGCCTTCTTTCGGGCGGTTGTCGCCATTTATACAGCGGGAAGGATTCTGTCTTGGGGGCGCGTCGCGTGCGAGGGCAAGGAAACCGCTTGCGTGGATAGGGTCTTCGAGCCGCGCGCCTATGGTGCCGAAGGTGACGGGCGAAGGCTCGACACCGCGGCCATCAATCGCGCGATCGCGGCCGCGGCCGCCGTTGGGGGCGGTACCGTGCTGTTCGGTCCCGGCACCTATCTCTGCCATTCCCTGCATCTGGCGAGCCGGGTGCGCCTGCTGCTCGACCGCGGCGCGGTGTTGCTCGCGGCCGATCCGCCGGCTACGCCCGATGCAGGCCCCGGCTACGATCTGCCGGAGGAGAATGCGGCCGCCCACGTCCCCTACCAGGATTTCGGCCACAGCCATTGGCGCAACAGCCTGCTCTCCGGCATCGGCCTCGAGGACGTCACGATCGAGGGCCCAGGCCTGATCTGGGGGCGTGGACTGGTCAATGGTGACTACGAGCCTGGGCATCTGCCGGCGATGCAGCCGGGCGTGGGCAACAAGGTGCTCGCCTTGCGGGACTGCCGGCGGGTGACGCTGCGCGGCTTCTCCATTCTGAAGGCCGGGCACGTCGCCGTGCTCGCCACAGGCTGTCGGGAACTGCGCATCAGCAACCTGACCATCGATACGAATCGCGATGGCATCAACCTCGATTGCTGTCAGGACGCGGTCGTGGAGGATTGCCGGGTCAACTCCCCGAGCGACGACGGCATCTGCCTGAAGAGCAGCTATGCGCTGGGGCGCCCAATCGCGACCGAGGACGTGCAGATCACTCGCTGCACCGTCTCCGGCAGCCTCCAAGCCGGAAGCCTCATCGCTGGGCCGCGCCGCCTGCTGGACGAGGGTCGGCGCGAAGCCTTCGCCAATGTCACGCACCGCACCGGGCGCATCAAGTTCGGCACCGAATCCAATGGCGGTTTCCGCCGTATCCGTATCGCGGACTGTGTGCTGGAGCGCTGCCGCGGTCTGGCCTTCGAAACGGTGGACGGGGGAGACATCGAGGACGTGCGTGCCGAGGGCGTGACCCTGCGCCAGGTGCGCCACGCGCCGCTCTTCATCCGCCTCGGCGCGCGGCTGCGGGGGCCCGCGGGCATCCGCCCCGGCCGGGTGCGCGGCATCACCCTGCGCGGCATTACCGCCGACCAGCCCTGGTCCGCCATGCCGATGCTGATCGCGGGCCTGCCAGGCTACCCGATCGAGGATGTGACGCTCTCGGACCTTCATCTGCGCAGCCGCGGCGGGGCGCCGGCGCGCGTCAGCGCCATCCGCCCGCCGGAAGCGGCCGCTGACTATCCGGACCCCGAGATGCTCGGCCTCGCTCTGCCGGCGGCCGGGCTCTTCGCCCGACACATCCGCGGGCTCAGCCTGCGGCATCTCCGCTTCGATTGCGCCCGCCCCGATGGCCGCCCCTTCGCCTGGCTCGATGACGTCGACGGCATGCGGCTCGACCTCCGCCACGTTTCGGGTCTGCGCGCGCCGCTGCTGCAGCGGGCCGGGTGGGTGCGCCGCCTCACCATGATCGGCCCGCTGAGACGGCCATGAAGGAGACTGCCATGCCGCAGACACTCGACGCCTTCTTCTGGCCCGGCTGGCATCGCGGGCAGCTCATCGCGCTCTCGGGCCTGGAAGAGGCTAGCCGGACGGACGATGCCGGCGGTCTCGTCTGCCGGACGGAGACAGACGGCATCGCCGTCGTCTTCCCCGCCTCGGGCCGGCTGCGCCTGACCACGGCCGTGCGGCGGGCCGCCGTCTCCTGTGACTGTCTGCTGGCCGAGACCGACGCCGGCTTGCTGCGTGGCGCCATGTTGGACGCGCATCACCTGCTGCTCGAAGGTCCGGTCGAGGCGGGTGCACTGGATGCGGGGCTCGCCGTCAAACGGACGGGGAACCGCCTGCTTATCGGCACCACAGCTGCCTTCCGCCCGGAGTATCTCGGGGCCGAACTCGATGCGGTGATCGCGGCGCGCAGTGCCTGGGTGCTGGGCCAGCCGTTGCTCGCCCGGCAGACGGGCCTGCGGCGGCACACCGTCTTTCGCGCGCTCTCGGTGATGAAGGGCCAGGTCTGTTCGGCGGAGGCCGCGCTGCCGCTGCGCTGGACGACGCCGGACCGTTGGCCGCACAAGGACATGTGGTTATGGGATTCGGTCTTCCACGCCATCGGCTGGCGACACCTTGATCAGCCGCTGGCGCGCGACATGATCGAAGCGGTGCTGGCCGGGCAGAAGACGAGCGGCTTCGTGCCGCATCAGATGTCGCCGACGCGCCGGCCATCCGAGATTACGCAGCCGCCCTTGCTCGCCTATGGCGTCGCCTGCGTCGATGCGCTGTCACCCGACCGGGGCTGGATCGCGCGCCTCTATCCCAAGCTGTGCGCCTATGTGCAGTGGGATCTCGCGCATCGCGACGTCGATGCGGATGGCCTCTGCGAATGGTTCATGGAGGGGGACCCGCATGGCCGCAGCGGCGAAAGCGGCATGGACAATTCCCCGCGCTTCGACTTCCACTATCCGACGGCCCTGGATGCGACGGATTTCAACGCCTTCCTCGCGCTGGAATGCGCGACGCTCTGCCGCTTTGCCAACCGCCTCGGCATGGCGTCGGACGCCGCGCTGTGGCAGGCCCGCAGCGACCGCTTGGCCCGCCTGATCGAGGAGCGGCTGTGGTCCGAGGAGGCGGGGTTCTACTGCGATTTCGATGCCGTGCGGGGCGAGCATTCGCCGGTGCTGGCGAGTGCGGGCTTCCTGCCGCTGCTGGCCCGCACGCCGGACCTCGCCCGCGCGCGGCGCTTGCTCGCGCATCTCGCGGATCCGGCGGCCTTCGGCACGGCCTTTCCCGTGCCCTCGGTCGCGGCCGGCAGCCGGTTCTACACGAAGGACATGTGGCGCGGTCCGAGCTGGATCAATCTCAACTGGCTCATCGCGCGCGGTCTCGAATCCTATGCGGCGGAGGATGCGGCTTTCGCCGAGCGGGCCGCGGCACTCGACGCGGCGACGATTGCGACGGTCGAAGCGGCGTGCGGGCGCTATGCGACCTTCTTCGAATATTACGACGCGCTTGCCGAGACCGACCCGCCGCAGTTGCTGCGCAAGGGCGAATGCAACCCGGACAATCCGTTCCGCCAAGTGATTCACGATTACGGCTGGACGGCGACGCTCTATCTCGATCTCGTGGCGCGCGGCGGGTAGGAGGAAGCACAGCGTCGGTCAGCCGCTTCAGGCCCCTAGCCGCGGCCTGGAGTCGGGTTGACACGTCATGGTACCTTCGGTGTTGCGGGAACTTCAGGCCGCAGCGGAAAGATCGCACTGGCCATGAATAGCCCCATGGCGGCGCCGAGCACCGTCTCCCACCCGCGCGCGGCGAGCACGGCCGCGGAATGCTCGCCGGTGACCGCCATGACGGGCTTCATGGCCTCCCTCGGGATTGCGCCGGTTCTGCTGTGCGGCTGCCAGACTATCGAACAGCTCCAGCAGCCGGCAATTGCTCAGGGACTGGCAACTGCCGAGGCCCCCTCGGGCATGGGGCCGAACCGTTCCTTCAGCACGTCGGCAAAGCGGCGGAGCTTGGTGCTCACCTGACGCGCCGAGGGATAGACGAGGCTGATGGCAAGGCTTTCGGTCGTATAGCCAGGCAGAATCCGCTCCAGGGCGCCGCGTGCGACATGCGGGCCAAGCACGAAGCTGGGCCCATAGGCGATGCCGCCGCCGGCGAGCGCCGCGGCGAGGAGGAGTTCCATATTATCCGCCAGCAGGCGCGGGGGACCGGTGACCCGTTCCGCGCGCCCATCGGGCCCGGTGAACGTCCAATCGCCCGGCGAGGTGGCGCGGCTGAAGGCGAGCCGATGGTGACCACGCAAATCGGCGGGCGAGGTGGGTCGGCCGTGCGCCTCGAGATAGGCGGGCGCCGCGCAGGCGATCATCCGGCTTTCCGCCAAGCGGAGTGCGACGAGGCTCGAATCGGGCAGGCTGCCGATGCGGATCGCGCAGTCGAAGCCCCCGCCGAGGAGATCAACGAAACGGTCGTCTAGGCTCATCTCGACCCACACGCCCGGATAGCGACGCATGTACTCCGCGACCGGCGGCCCGAGATGGAGCGCGCCGAAGCTGCTCGGCGCGGAGAGGCGCAGGACACCGCGCGGCTCCTCCTGCAGGGCGCGGGCGGCGCGATCGGCCTCATCGAGCTGATCGAGGATCAGGCGGCCGTGTCGGTAATAGTGCTCGCCAGCCTCCGTGAGGTGCAGCTTGCGCGTGGTCCGATGAAGCAGCCGGACGCCGAGCGAGGCCTCCATCGCCGCGAGATGCTTCCCGGCCATGGCGGGCGTCATGCCCAGCCCGCGCGCCGCGGCGGCGAGGCTGCCGCCTTCGACCGCGGCGAGGAAGACGGAGAGGCTGAGGAAGCGGTCCATGCCCTATTCGATCATCTGATTATCGAGTGAATCGAGAAAATAGGTGATTATCCTCGTGTGGGAAAGGCTCCATCTCCTGCCTGGCGCTTTCGGCCCGAACCACGACAGGAGATGCATTCATGATGATCACGGCAAACGGCATGACCCTGCATGCGGAGATGAGCGGGCAGGACGGCCTCGCTCTCGTTTTCCTCCATTATTGGGGCGGCACGGCACGGAGCTGGCAGCCGGTGATCGCCGCGCTGCCTGAGACCCTGCGCAGCGTGGCGCTGGATGCCCGCGGCTGGGGCCGCTCCGGCCGTCCGGCGGATGGCTATGACATTCGCACGATGGCCGATGACGTAGAGGCGGCGATCGCAGCCCTCGGCCTGGAGCGCTACCTGCTCGTGGGCCATTCGATGGGCGGCAAGGTGGCGCAGCTCATCGCCTCCAGGCGCCCGGCGGGGCTCGCCGGCCTCGTCCTCGTGGCGCCGTCACCGGCCCAGGGGAAGCGTCTCCCTCTCGCGGAGCGGCAGGCGATGGCCGCCGCCTATGCCAGTGCGGAGGCGGCAGAATGGACGGTGGACAATATCCTCAGCGGGCGGCCTCTACCCGCTGCTGTTCGGGCGGAGCTCATCGCCGGCAGTCTCGCCGGTGCCGAGGCCGCCAAGCGCGCCTGGCCGCACACCGGGATTGCCGAGGATGTCAGCGCAAATCTCGGCCGGATCGAGGTGCCGGTGCGCGTCATCGGCGGGGAGATGGACAAGGTCGACAGCGTGGCAATGTTGCAAAGCCTGGTCCTTCCGTCGCTCGGCGCAGCGCGGCTCACGGTGATCGAGGGCGCTGGGCATCTTCTGCCGCTGGAAGCGCCCTTGGAGGTCGCGGCGCAGATCCTCGCTTTCGTGGCGGAGGTCGAGAACGGCGGCGGTACGGAGGCCTGAGGCTATTCGGACAGGGGGCGAGGCCACCGGTTTCTGCTCGGACCATTCGATCGGCGTGCCATCGGTATCATCGGTCGATGGCTGCTCGAGTGGTTCCCGAAGGCGTTTCGCCGAAGAGAGACTTGTCATGCATCGCGAAGCGGCCCCAATGCATGAACCCTCAATCGAGCGTGATGTCGGAGACTTTGACAGAGCCCCGGAGCCGTGAGCGCTGAGACGAGGAGGCTCGCCTCTGGGTCTCCGACGCCAAACGCACAGGGTCTTCTTTTCGGCGCGACCGCCCCATCTATCGCTTGCAGCGCAGAGCATCGGGCTCGGCTGCTTTGGATGGATGACGGTATGCGCTCCTGGACGTATCTGACGATGACGGCCCTGATCCTCGGTGGGTTCACCGGCGTGGCTCATGCGGAGCCCGGCGGTTGCGTGAAATACGGCGCCGTGGGCGCGGTCGGCGGCCATGTGGCTGGGCATCATGCCGTGCTGGGCGCGGCGGCAGGCTGCGCGGCGGGAATGTACAAACGGCACGAATACCGCAAGCATATGAAGGAACAGGCGGCTCAGCCTCACTAGAGCGCGCATCGCTGCGCAGCCTGCCGCCCGCCCGGACGGTCAGCCGGCCGGCGGCGCGGCGAAGGGCGCGGGGTCCATGAAGCGCTTCAGCGTATTCAACGTGATGCGGGCGATGTTGTTCTCATACCCGTTGCTCGGCAGTGACCCGCACCAAGCAATCGAACCGGTGGCGAAGACGGCGCCCCCCGCCGCCGTCTCGTAGAAGCTGAGATCGGCGCGCACGCGGTCGTTCTGGTCCCCGCCGAGATTGGGCAAGGTCGCGGTGAACTCCTCGTTGACGAGAAGAATGAGCGGGCTATGGCCTTCCGAGGAGGCAAGCCGCAGGACGTGCGGCGGCGAGCCGAGCAGAGGATTGATGCAATCGAGTTCGATTCCGGCGGCGCCGCCCCCGATGAGGCCGAAATCGCCGATCACCTCTTCCGTCACACCCTCGAAAATGAAGGCGGCGCGGGGATTGTCCGCATCCGGCGCGCGCCGATAGGGCGCTGACACGTCAAAGCCCTGAGCGACGAAGCCGATGCCCGCCATGAGATTGGGCGGCCGACCACAGCGGCGCCAGAGGCCGCCATATTCGCCGGTGAAGGAGTGGTAGTATTCGCCAGGCTCGGCTTCCCAGGTTCGGATGCCGTCTTCCGCCCGGCGCACTTCGATGACGCCGGGCAGTTCGTCATGAAAGGCGATGCGCCAGTACCAGCCGTTGCCGCCCATATACATCAGCCGGCCGCCGCGATCGATCCAGGCCTTCATCGCATCCCACATCGCGGTGGAGTGATATTCGGGATGCGAGCCTGTGAGGATGACGTCGTAATCCGCGATCAGCGGATAGCCGTCCTGATGCAGGTCCTCGTCCGTCACTACGTCATAGTCGATGCCGTTATGGTCGAGCCAGCCGAAGAGATGCGTATCGGCGTTGTACTGGTAGAGACTTGATCCATCACCGCCGAGCCAGGAGTGGTAGCGCGGCGCGCAATTGATGTTGGGGCGCAGGCGGCTGGAATAGCAGATGCCCGAGCCATCCGCGTGTTTGTCGTAAAGCGAATGGCAAAGCTCGGGATGATCGTAGAGATAGACATCCTGATGCCCGAAATGCAGAAGCCGGCCCATGAGTCGCTCCACGCCGCGCACGGTGATGTGCTCGCCATGATTGGCATAGGCGATGTAGGAGCAGGTGGGCGCGAGGAAGGCGACCTTCGGGCGCGAGCCCGGCGCCCGCTGCCGCGGCGGGCGGATGAAGAAGGGGATGTAACTCTCCCGCATGGCCATCGGCTCGTTGTCGCCGCAGGTCACATGCAGGGCGTAAGCGCCGCTTTTCGCGTCCTCCGGCACGGTCCAGACGAGATCGGCCGGCCAGCCGGCATCATAGAGATCGTCTTCATGAAAATGGATCGCGGCGTATTCGCGTGGAGCTGCCTGCCAGCTGTGATGCTCGCCCGTCCAGCGCATGCCCTTCATGCCGCGCGTCGGCAGGTTGACGAGCCGACCGTGATGGCGGAAGGGGCTCGTATCGGTGGCGGTGGTGGAGCGGATGTCCTTGGAAAAGTCCCAGCACCCGATGCAGTCGTCATCACCGAGGAAGGCCGGGGCTTCGATCTTGCCGTTGAAATGGGCGCCGATTGATCCGTCTGCCTGCGGCGCCCCGGCCATATAGAGCGGTACCGCGCCGAACTGCGGCGCGAGCGGCAAGGCGTCTTCCTGGCTGCCATCATCCTCCACGCCGACATCTCTTTTCGGAGCCATCTGGCGGAGCGAGAAGCGACCGGCGGCGCTGTCGATGGTCAGTTCGATGGAATACCATTTCCGCTCGAGAAGCCGTAGGGGCAGGGTTGCTCGCGCGGTCCGCCCCGTGCCGTCGCCCAAGGTGAGTGTGAGACCGCGCTCATCGACGGAGAGGATGAAGCCGCTTTGCCGCACCGGATCCCATTGCGCGACGATCACCTGGTCCTGGCGCGCGAGCAGCGTCGGCCAGATCAAGGCTTTGAAGGTGATGCTCCGGTAATCGGCGAGGCTCGGGAAATCCTCGATGATGAGGTAGGACCCGGCGTCCGCGCGGCGCGGCTGCCCGGCATAGTGGCCGTCAAGACTGCTCGGATAATGCGGCAGGTTGAGGCCGGGGCCTTCAGGATTGCTGTCGCCATTGATGACACGCACGATGCGCGCCGCAAAGCTCTCGCCCTCTTCAAGCGAGATATGAAAGGCGATGGGCTCACCCGGTGCCACGCTGTAGCGGTCCGGATAGCCGAGGATCTTCAGCATGAGCGCTCCTTAGGCAAAGGGGGCGAGGGATATCATTCCTCGTCCGCGTCTCTCATCGGCAGGTTGATGTGCTGGCCCGTCGCCGCGTACCAGCGACGCCGGAAGACTTCCCATTCGGCCTCGTTCCTGTCGGTGAAGATCGCGCCCTCCTCGAAGACCAAGGGCTCGCGCCGATCGGCCGGCATTTCCGCGATCTGCCATTCGGCAAAAGGCACACGGCAGAACAGCACGATCTGCCGGCCGCTCGGATCAAAGCGTAGCGTGTTGAGCACGCGCATGAGACCCGGGCTGTGCCGCCCGACCGGCTGGCGGCGGAACTCCTCGACGAATTGCATGTCGGTCTCGGGATCGATGCGATACATGAGCGGCCTCCCACGCCAGGGAATCTATCAACAAGCGGTCCGCTCAAGCGAGTCGGATCGTCTCCCCACTCGCGGCCGCCGCTTCGATGGCGGAGAGAATGCGGGTTGCCGCCAGCCCGTCGGCCGCGGTCGCCAGCAGCGGGCCGCCGGCGACGACCGCATCGACGAAGCGCGCGATGGCCTCATAGACGAAGCCACCGATACGGCCGATGCCGGCCGGGGTGCTGCCGAAGAGATCGGTCGCCCGCAGGCCTTGGCCCGTGAATTTGCGAAAGGCGCCGTTATCCGCCGTGCTGACGTGCACGGCGCCGGCTTCCCCCACCAGTTCCAGCCGGAAATCGTAGAGCATCGGGGAATCGGGTGGCAGCACCCAGCTGTTTTCGAGCGTGACAACCGCGCCCGAGGCCAATTGGAGCAAAGCGAGATGCACATCGGCCGTCTCCACGCCGAGGCCCTTGAGGAAGCCATCGCGCCGCACCGCCTGGACGGCGACGACCTCATCGCCCGTCACGAAGCGCAGCGCGTCGACCGCATGGCTGCCGAGGAACCAAAGGGCGGAGGATTGTCCCGCCCAGCGCAACATCTCCCGCGGCACGAAGGTCGTGTTGCTGAGACGAAGATTGCCGTGGATGACGCGCCCGATCTCGCCCCGCGCCACCGTCTCCTGCAGGGCCGCGACTGCAGGGTTCACGCGATTGTGGAAATCAAGCATGAGGATACGGTCGCTGTTCGCCGCGGCTGCGACCACGCGTTCGGTCTCGGCAAGATCGGTCGCGAGCGGCTTCTCGCTCATCACATGCTTGCCGGCCGCGAGAGCCGCGAGGATGATGGCGGCATGCGCGAAATCCGGCGTCGCCACCGTCACCGCATCCACCTCGCGGTCGGCGAGCAGTTGGCCGAGATCCGTATAGGCGCGCTCGGCGCCGAATTGGGCGCGCATCGCCTCCGCCCGCGCGCCGTCGGTGTCGCAGACGGCTACGAGGCGAGCGGCAGGGAGCGTGCTCAATACCCGCGCATGCTGCGAGCCCCAGAGGCCCGCGCCGACGATGGCGAATCCCGTCTGCGTCATGAGGGAACGCTCCTATCCTTTGAGTGATCCGAAAGTGAGGCCGCGCACGACGTAGCGGCCCATGGCCAGGAAGATGAGCATCGGCGGCAGCATGGCGGCGATAGCGGCCGCGCCGATGTCGTTCCAGGTGACGCCGGTATTGCCGAAATAGCCGAGCGTGCCGATCGGCAGCGTCGCCGTCGCCTGGTTGCTGAGCACGAGCGGGAAGGCGGCATTGTTCCAGGCGAAGACGAAGGCAAACATCGCGGTGACGATGAGGCCGGGAGCGGCGAGCGGCAGGGTGACATGCCAGAGGATCGCCGGCAGCCGCGCACCGTCGAGTGCCGCAGAGGCTTCGAGATCAACCGGGATGTCGTCGAAGAAGCTCTTTTGCAGCCAGATCGAGAAGGGAACGACGACGGTTTGCAGCACCAGGATCATGGCAAGATAGGTGCCGGTGAGGCCGACTGCGGTTGCCAGAATGAAATAGGGGATGAGAAAGGCGACGGGCGGCGCCATCATCAACCCGAGATACCAGAGCATGAGGTTGCGCCGGCCGCGGAAGGCGAAGCGCGAGATCGCATAGGCCGCCGGAATGGAGAAGGGCAGGTTGAGCAGCACGGCGCCCCCCGCGACGATGATGCTGTTGAGCAACTGCCGTGCATTGAGGCCAGGGTCGATGAAGGTCTCGTAGAAGCCGGTCCAGCTCGGGTGGAAGAAGAGGGCCGGCGGCCGTGCGAAGGCAACGTCCGGCGGCTTGATGGCAAGCAGGAAGAACCAGACGATCGGCCCGATGAAGACGAGCATGAGCAGACACAAAGCGAGATAGAGCCAGAGCCGGCGGGCTGCGCTCATCCTCATCAGACGATGTCCTTGAAGGCGAAGACGGCGAAGAGCCCGATCAGGATGTTGACGAGGATGACGATGAGCCAGGTGCTGGCGCTCGATAGCCCGATGTTGAAATCGACGAGGCCTTGTTGATAGAGGTTGTAGGAGAGCGTGCGGGAGGCGGAGCCGGGGCCGCCGCGCGTCAGCACCAACACGAGATCGAAGAGGTTGAAGATCTGCATGAGCCGAAGAGCGGCGACGAAGCTCATCGGCTTGCGGATCATCGGAATCGTCATCCGCCAGAGGATCGTCCAGCCGCTCGCGCCATCGATGCGCGCGGCCTCCACGATGTCGTCCGGCACCGAGAGCAGCCCGGCATAGAGCACGATCGCGCAGAAGGGCGTCCATTGCCAGACATCGGCGGCGAGGATGGCCCAGAGCGCCGTCTGCCCGCTGCCCAGCAGCCCTTGCGACGGGATCGGGATATGAGCGACCTGCAAAAGCCAGGGGATGAGACCGCCCTGCGGATCATAGAGATAGCGAAAGAGAAATCCGGTGACGATGGGCGCGATCGTCGTCGGCATGATGAGCAGGGTGCGGCAGAGATTGACGCCGCGGAGCCGTACCATCAGCAGATGCGCGATCGCGAGACCGGCCGCCACTTCGATGACGGTGCCGACCAGCGCAATCGCGATGGTGTGGCCAAGCGCCTGGAAAAAATCCGACTGGGTGAAGGCCGCCTTGTAGTTGCCGAGTCCGATGAAGCCCAAGGGCTGCGGGCTCATCTGCAAATTCCAGAAATAGAAACTGTTGCGCAGCGAGAAGACGAGCGGGAAGGCAACCAGCACGGTCAGCAGCACGACGGACGGTGCAAGCAGCAGTAGTGGCAGAAGCGAGCGGCGCCTCGCGCCTCTGCCACGCTTGCCGTTTGGCGCATCCAGCGAGAGAACGGCCGACATCTCAGGCGAGCTTGTCGATCAGGGCCTGGGTATTGGCGAGGGTATCGTCATAAGAGGGCAGTTGATACGGAATCATGTAATTGCCCTTCAGCACGTTCTCGAACAGATCGGAGCTGGACGACAGGGCCGCTTGCGGCGAGGAACTTCCCGCGAGCACGCGGTTGAGATTGAGGCCGTAGATGCCTTCGAGCGTGGTGTAGACGGGGGCGGGCGGTCGCACGATCTTGCCGTTCGACTGGCGCAGCAGGGAGAGCTGCAGGGCGAGATAGGGATAGATCTTGCCGAGTTCGGGATCCTGATACAGTGAGACGCGGGAGAAATCCGAGAACTGCGGCCCGTATTTGGTGACCTTTGCCATGGCCTTCTGAGCTTTCGCCGAGGTCGCCCACTTCACGAAGGCCCAGGCATTGTCCTGGTTCGGTGCGAGGGTCGGGATGCCGAGGCTCCAGCCGCCGGCGCTGATCACCTGATCATGGGCCGGATCATGCGGAAGGGGGGCGAAGCCGATCTGATCAGCCACGGGCGAGACCTTGCCCGTCATATAGCCGTCGCGCTGCGTCAGGTAGAAGTAGCAGGTCCACCAATAGAACATGCCGACATCGCCATGGGCGAAGCGCATGCCGGCGTCGAACCAGTTGAAATTGACCGCCTCGGGGGGAGACAGTTTGTAGAAGGATTCGAACATCGTCAGTGCGGCGACATTCTCGGGTGTGTTGATGGCCGGCGTGAAATCCCATGGGGAGGCCGCGGGAAAATCCTTGAACCAGCGCACGCCCTGGCTCGCCGCAAGTTGCGAATACATATGAACGATCGGCTGCGGCTGTGATCCGGCGACGACCGTGCCGAAGAGTTTTTTGCCGCCGACGCTCGCGCCATTGAGCTTCTTCAGCAGATCGGCATAGGCGCTCCAGGTGAAATCCTTCGCATCCGGCATGGAGAGGCCGAGAGAGGAGAAGGCATCCTTACGATACATCACGCCCTGGCCGTAGGCCGCGATCGGCAGGGTCGCCATATGGCCGCGCCACGTGTTGAGCGAATAGAGAACCTCGGGGATGAAGTCCTTGAGGTCGATATCCTTGTCCGCCTTGATGAGATCGTCGAGCGGCTTGATCCATTTGTTGTCGAGATATTGTCCCGTCCACATTTGATCGACGGTGACGACGTCGGCATCCGGCTTGCGCGCGATGGAGGAGGAGACGAGGCGCGCCTGCAGCGCGTCATAAGCGAGGTTTTCGAGCTGGACGGAAATGCCTGTCTCACTCTCGAACTGCGGGATGACTTCGCGCAGCGCATAATAGAAGGGATCGGCGACGACGAGGACCCGGACCGTCTTGCCGGTCGCCGCGATGGCGGGCTTGCCCAAGGGCGCAGCGGCAAGGCCGAGGGCGGCCCCTGCCTTCAATGCCGAACGGCGCGTCAATCCTGCGGAAAACTTGGCCGACATCAGACTGCTCCTTGGCTTTCAGGATAGCGGGTTGAACGAGGGCACGCTCCAGATTACTCTGCCGATGTGGAGTAATGCTCCACCTTCATTGCAGGGTTGTCAACAAGACATTCAAGGGGACAATGAAGGTATGGACGCTTCGGGACATTGGCAGGCAGGGGGCGGGCCGCCCATCCTGGTCCGCCTACAGATGCAATTCGCTGAGCTTCCCCCCGCGCTTGCCCGCGTCGCCAAGCACGTCATCAACTATCCGCTGGAGACCACCACGCTTTCCATCGAAGCGCTCAGCCGTGTGACGGAGAGCGGGCAGGCGAGCATCGTGCGCCTGGTGCATAGTTTGGGCTTCGACAGTTTCCGCTCCTTCAAGCTCGCACTCGCCGCGCAATGCGGTGCGGCGGCGAGCGCCCTGCCGGAGGGCGCGGCGCCGGATGCGGTGGAGCGGCTGCGGCGCGAGATGAGCGACAGCCTCGATCGCACCGGCAGCCTTCTCGATCGCAGCGTGCTGCGTGCGGTGGCTCAGGCCGTGGCGCGGGCGCGGCACGTCAATATCTATGGTGGCGGCGTGTCCGCCATGGTGGGTGAAATCCTCGCCGCCAAGCTGCTGCGCGCCGGCATCTGGGCGGTCTCCTATGCCGATGCCAATCTCGGGCTCGAACTGATCGGCCCCGTCTCGCGGGAAGCGGTGGCGATCGCCATTTCGGATTCAGGGACGACGGTGGAAACCGTCCGGCTGCTGCGTGCGGCGCGAGGGGCCGGCGCGCATACGGTCGCCATCACCAGCCGCCCCACGAGCCCGCTTGCCGCCCATGCCGACCATCTGCTGCTGACGGGTGCCATCGCGCAACCGCCCGCTCCGGGATTCGTCACCTCGCTCGTGGCTCAGGTCTTCGTGCTGCAGGCGCTCGTGGAGGCGGTGACGCGCGCGGCCGATCAGACGGAACCCTGAGACCGCTGCGCGGACCAGGGCATCATCGCTTAGGAACAGCAGGGTGCTGCTTCTCGGCACCCCCGCTGATCTGCCGCTCCGTGGTCGCGCGCAGGACCTCGGCGAACTCCATCGCCACGGGTGACAGATCGCTTGCCGTCAGCATGCGCAGTTCCAGCGCGCCCAAGGCCGGCAGGGCGTGATCGAGCCGCGCGATGCCCGGGGGCACGCCATGCGCCGTCCGGACGGTGATGCCGAGGTCGAAACGAAGCGCGGCCCAAATGCCTGACAGGCTGGGCGTCGTCAGAGACAGGCGCCAACGGATGCCGGCCTCATCGAGAGACCGGAGCGCTGCCTGCCGGAACAGGCATGGGGAATCGAAGAGAACGAGCGGCAGGTCGCCCGGATACGCGAGCGCCCCGTGCGAGAGACGGTCAGGCCCGAACCAGAGTGTCGGCATCAAGGAGAGCAGCACGCCTGATCTGGCGCGGCCGGGCTCGGCGAAGGCGAGGGCGACATCGAGCCGCCCCGCAGTCACCTCTTCCTCCAGCGCGTAATTGCGGCCAGCCCGCACGTCGACATGGGCTTTCGGCCGCACATCCGCAAAGGCTGCGAGCGCCGCCGGCATGACGTCTTCGAAGAAGTCTTGAGGCAGCCCGAGCCGGATAGCGGGCAGCGCCGAGGGCGCGCCCAGTGCCATCGCCGCTTCGTCGTGGATCGCGACCATCCGGCGCGCGTAGGCGAGAAGAGTTTCGCCGGCCTCGGTCGGGATCAGGCCGCGCCCTTTGCGTTGGAAGAGGGGGCGGCCCGCTTGGTCTTCGAGGCGCTTCAACTGCATGCTGACGGCGGATTGCGAGCGACCGAGCTGCACGGCCGCGCGGGCGAAGCTTCCGAGGTCTGAGCCCACGACCATCGTGCGGAGCGCCTCGATGTCGAAGCTGGCGCGCATATATCGAAATCCTTGATGTCAGGCTTCAGCTATATTCGATATACCAAAGAGTGTGTGGCGGCTAGGCTTCTGCAAAACGCAGGGGTTCAGGATGGTTGCAGCGCGCACGGTCGGCTTCATCGGTCTCGGCACCATGGGCCAGCCGATGGCCCTGAACCTTCTGCGCGCGGGCACGCGGCTGGTGGTGTGGAATCGTTCGTCCGCGGGCTGCGATGGGCTCGCCCAGGCTGGGGCGACGGTGGCCGCACGGCGGGGGAGGTCTTCGAGCAGTGCCAGACGATCATTCTGATGCTGGCGAACGAAGCGGCGACGGATGCCGTGCTCGCCCGCGGCACGGGGGACTTCGGCGCGCGCGTGGCAGGGCGGCGGGTGGTGGCCATGGGCACGATGCCGGCAGCCTATTCGCAATCACTGGCCGAGGAGGTTCGCGCGGCGGGCGGCTGTTACGTCGAAGCGCCGGTATCAGGCTCGCGCAAGCCGGCGGAGGACGCGCAGCTCGTCGCCATGGTGGCAGGAGACGCGGAGGACGTCGCCCTCGTCCGTCCCCTGCTGGCCCTGATGTGTCGGGAGATGTTCGATTGCGGCGCGGTGCCAGGCGCACTGCGCATGAAGCTCGCGGTGAACGTCTTCCTGATTACGCTCGTTACGGGTTTGGCAGAGGCCGTGCATTTCGCGACGCGGCACGGCCTCGATCTCGCGCGTTTCGTCGCGATCCTGAATGCGGGGCCGATGGCGAGCGAGGTTGCGCGCATCAAGGTGGCGAAATTGGCTCGCCAGGATTTCGCGCGCCAGGCGGCCATTTCCGACGTCCTGAAAAACAGTCGCTTCGTGGTCGAAGCCGCCCGTGCCGCGTCCATCGCCTCGCCTATGATGGATGTCTGCGTCTCGCTCTATCGGGAGACGGAGGCGCTGGGCTTGGGCGATGAGGACATGGCGGCCGTCTTGCGGGCGATCGAGCAGCGGACGGATCACGCTGCGTGACCGGCTTTCTCTGCCTGCGCACAGCGACCTCTGCTGTCCTACCAGTCGTTGACTTATCATGGAAGGCGGATTGATGCGATGCGTGGCGGACGATGCGCGCAGTTTGGTGCCGCCGCGCGCCGACGGATCCGTGAGCCACACGATGCCGCATCCTGCCGCGGCGGCCGCGCAGGCAGTGGAGATCCCCTGTCGCGACGGCGTACGGCTCGGCGCCCACCTCTGGTGCGGGCAGGACCATCGCGCTGCTGGCACCGTCATCGTCAACCCCGCGACCGGCGTTCTCGCGCGCTATTACCATCGTTACGCCCGCTTCCTGGCACACCATGGATTCGACGTTCTGACCTACGACTACCGGGGGATTGGCGCCTCGCGGCCAGACAGCCTCAGAGGGTGCGGCTATCGCTGGCGGGACTGGGGCGCCTTGGACGTCGATGCCGCCATCCGCTTTCTGAGCGACCGTCAGATGGCGGGGCCGCTGATCGTCGTCGGCCACAGCATCGGGGGTTTCCTGCCGGGCTTGGCGGAGAGCGCGACACTGATTGACCGGATGCTCACGGTCGGTGCGCAATACGCTTGGTGGGGCGATTACGCGCCCGCGCGGCGCCTCCGCCTCGTGTTCAAATGGCATGTCGCAATGCCCTTGATCACCGCCGCCTATGGGTATTTCCCGGGTCGCAGGCTCGGCTGGCTGGAGGATCTGCCCGCGGGTGTCGCCCTTGAGTGGAGCTTCCGCGCCGCCCGCTTCGAGCGCAGTCATCCCCGCGCCGAGAGACAGGCTGTCCTTGCGCGGATGGCCGCGGTGAAGGCGCCGATCCTTGCCGTCGCGGTGTCGGACGATGACCTCGGCACCGTGCCGGCGGTTTGCCGCACGCTCGGCTACTACACGGGCGCGCCGCGCCAGGCGGTGCGCCTCACGCCGTCCGATTACGGCCGGCACGCGATCGGCCACTTCAGCCTCTTCCACGACAGCCATGCCGCGGGCTTCTGGACGGAGAGTCTCGAATGGCTCGCGGAGGGTCGCAACCCTTGGCCGAGGCGCATCATCCCGGCGTAGCAGCGGGCTGATCCGGTCTGCACGCGAAGGGCGCAGTGGCGACCGTCGAGCCTATACCTCGGCCTTGGCGATACCGGCGAGCCACCGCTTGACGATGGCTTCAGGCGGTGATCGGCGGGTTCGACTGGCGCGCGCACCCCGCGGACATCCTCGCCGTTCTCTGGCCGGAGCGCTGTCGCGCCCTGGTCGCCCTATCACCGGCGGAGTCAGCCACAAGCTGCCGCAGGAGGGATCGCGCGTCTTCGCCCAGGCCGTCATCGATGTGGCCCGCGCCTGAGTGTGGAGCCAGAACGCACGGGACCGCGCGATTGCCCGGACTGCTCGAAACCCGTAATGAGTTTCGACTTTCTTTGTGTAGGACGCGAGCGATGGCCACCAGCTATGTCAATTCCGGCGAGACTGTCAGCGGACAGTCTGTCGTGAGTGGGGACGTGCTCGTGGTCCGCTCCGGTGGCGTCGCCTCCGCCACGACGCTGTCGGGAGGCGTGGAGATCGCGGTCTCCACCGGCCTCGCCCAAGCGACGGTCGTTTCTTCGGGCGGCTTCCTGGATGTCTTCAGCGGCGGCCGGGGCCGCGGGACGGTGGTCTCCGTCGGGGGCACCGAGAGCCTGCACTGGACCGGGTGGGAACGCAACGCGATCGTAAGCAGCGGCGGCGTGATCAGCGCCTTCGACAGCGGCTACAGCTCCGCGACGGAGATCAGTGCTGGCGGTTGCGAAGTCGTGGCGACCAGCGGCATCGCCTATACCACCCAGGTCAGCAGCGGGGGTACGCTCATCCTCTCCTCGGGTGGGGTCGGCGTCGCCACCACCGTCGCCGCTGGCGGCACCGATCTCGTCGTCTCCGGTGCCTTCGAGCGTGGACCGCTGGTCCTTCAGGCCGGCGGCCTCCTGTCTGGCCGCGGCACCTTGGAGGATGGGTCGGCGACGGTGCGCGGCACCTTGATGGGCGTGCGCACGACGGAAGCCACCACGGTTCTGTCCGGCGGCGTGACGAGCGACGTCTTGATCAACGGCGCCTTCGAGACGCTGGACGCGACCGTGATCGTCAGCGCGGGCGGGACATCGCTCAATGACAGGCTGCGTCAGGGTGAGTTGATCATCTCCTCAGGTGGCACGGCCATGGGCACCTCCGCCGGCGTGCCGCCCAACGTCATCCAGCGCGGGCGCCAGGTCACCGATACCTCGCTGATCGTGGTCTCCGCGGGCGGCGTTCTGGAGAACGCCCAGCTCTATCGGGTGGGGCAGGTGGTGGTCTCGTCAGGCGGGCTTGCCTCGGCATCGACCATTTCCGCGGGCGGCACGGAAATCGTCTCTTCCGGCGGGTTGAGCCGCGACAGCATGATCATGAGCGGCGGCCGCGCCACAGTCTCGGCCAGCGGCACGGCGCTTACGGCGCATGTCGCGAGCACCGGCCAGTTGCGTGTGTCTTCCGGCGGCAGCGCGATCTCGGCCACGGTCAGTTCCGGCGGCGTGCTGGTCCTGTTTGCGGGCGGCGCGGCCCTGGGCACCACGGCAGTCGCCGGCGGTACCGAGCTGATCTCCTCCGGCGGCGTCGCCCGAGCCTCGGTGCTGACGTCCGGTGGGCAGCAGATCGTGCTCTCGAATGGCGTCGCGATCGGTGCCGTGGTGCTGCAAGGCGGCAGGGCGGTGGCGAGCGGCGGCGTGGCCAGTGGCAGCACGCTCAGCGGCGGCGCGCTCGTCCTGTCCTCGGGCGGCACGGCGGTCTCCGCTACCGGCAGCGCGGGCGGCACGATCCAGATTCTCTCGGGAGGCTCCGCAACCGGCGACGTCGTGCAAGGCGGCGGGACCGAGGTGATCGGCAGCGGGGGCCTCGCACGCAGCGGCATGGTGTGGAACGGCGGCACGGAGATCGTGAGTTCGGGCGCGCAGATCTCCGGGCTGACCGTCGGTGCCGGCGGCTTCCTCGTCCTCTCCAACGGGGCGACGACACATGGCCTCACCCTTCAGGGCGGCACCATGGTGAGCGAAGAAAGCAGCCTCATCACCTTGTCGGCGGCAGGGGATGACCAGATCGCGGTGGCGGGTGCCGATACGATTGCCGTGCAGGGCGACGGTGTCACCATCACCGGAGGTGACGCGGCAACGACCGTCTCGGGCGTCGACGCGAATTTCGTCTTCGTCGGCGGCGAGGGCGACGCCACTGTCCTGGGGGCGACCGGCAATGCCACGCTCACCGGCGGCATGGGCAGCAACCTGCTCGTGGGCGGCAGCGGCAGCAACCAGATCGTTGGTGGCGCCGGCGCGAGCACGCTGGTCGCCGGCACGGGTGAGTCCACGCTGCTCGGCGGCGCGGGCGAGACGCTGATGATGGCCAACGGCACGGCCTCCGACCTGATCGTGGCCGGCGCCGGCGCGACCACGGTGGACGGCACCACCGGCACGGGCGGCGCGCAGATCTTTGCGGGCGCCGGATCTGACGTGGTGGGGCTTGGTGCCGGTGCCGATACCTTCGTCGGCGGCGGCGGTGTGGCAAGCGTCATCGGCGGCTCCGGTGCGGACGTCTATGGCTTCGTCAAGGGCCACGCCGGTGGCAATGTCATCATCGCCGGCCTCAAGAGTGCGGATACGATCGTTTTCGACGGCTATGCCGGACATCCGATTACCGCCGAAGGCGTGGTCCATGGCTCTGACCTCATCACGCTGGAGGATGGAACCAACATCCTCCTGCTCAACGTCGACCACACCATCTTTCGGTGAAGCCAGGCCGGCCGCTGCGCTCACATCGCCGCCTGCAGCACCTCCGCCAGGTGCCGAAGGATCGGCGGCTCGCGGCCCTCGCGCGTCGCGAGCGCCAGGCGCGCCACCGGCACGATACCGTCCAGCGTCCGATAGACCACGCCCTGCACCGCGATGCGGGTGATGGACTGCGGCACGATCGCGATGCCGAGTTCGGCGGCGACGAGGCCGAGGGCCGAGGTGATCTGCGGCGCTACTTGTGCGATCAACGGCTCGAAGCCCGATTGGCGGCAGGCCGAGACGATCTCGTCATGCAGGCTGAGGCCGATCGCGGGGGGAAAGAGGACCAGCGGCTCGCGCGCCAGCGCCACGAGGGGCAGGGCGCCGCCGCCCCGCGCGCGCGGGTGTCCGGCAGGCAGCGCCGCCAGCATCGGCTCGTCCGGCAGTCGTCGCAGACGCAAGCCCTCCAGCTCGGTCAGCCCCGGCCGCAAGAAGATCGCGTCCATCGCCTCGCGCTGCAGCTGATCCAGCAGGCGCATCGTATTCGCCTCCTCCAGCGTCACCTGCACCTCGGGCCAGCGGCTGCGGAAGGCGCGGATCGTCTGCGCGACCAGCGGGTGGAAGGCGGCGGAGCCGGTGAGGCCGATGCCGAGCCGGCCGACCTCGCCCCGCGCTGCACGATGCGCCGCGATGCGCGCACGTTCCGCCGCCGCGAGCGTGCTCTCGGCCTCCGGCAGGAAGGCGCGCCCCGCTTCCGTCAGCTCTGCGCCATGCGGCAGGCGGTGGAAGAGGGCGCCACCGAGTTCGGCTTCGAGCGCGCGGATCTGCTGGCTCAGCGGCGGCTGCCCGATGCCGAGGCGCGCGGCGGCGCGGGTGAAATTCCCTTCGGCGGCGACCGCCAGGAAGTAGCGGATGTGGCGCAGCTCCACCGGTATCTCCAAAACATATCAACGGCGTTAGTTCCATATATTGGACGAATGGCGCTCTCCGCACCACAGTCTGGGGCCAAGAGGGATTTCGCTCATGGCCGCGCGTCACACCACCACCGCCGTCTCTGCTGCTGCGCCGAGCCGCGTGCGCCATGGCACCACCGCCTATCGCCGCATCGCCGCCAGCCTCTTCCTTGCGGGGTTTGCGACCTTTTCGCTGCTCTATTGCACCCAGCCGCTGCTGCCGCTCTTTGCACGCCATTTCGACCTGAGCCCGGCCGCGAGTTCGCTTTCCCTCTCGGTTTCCACCGCGGCGCTCGCCGCGTCCATCATGCTGGCCGCGATGGTCTCCGAGGGGCTCGGCCGGCGCGGCCTCATCTTCGCCTCCATGGCGGCAGCCGCGGTCTTGAACATCGCGGCGGCGCTCGCGCCCGTCTGGCCGCTGCTGCTCTTGGCGCGGGCGGCGGAAGGGCTGGTTCTGGGGGGCGTGCCGGCCGTCGCCATGGCCTATCTCGCCGAGGAGATCGACCCTGCGAGCCTCGGCTTCGCCATGGGGCTCTACATCGCCGGCACCGCCTTCGGCGGCATGGCGGGGCGGGTGCTCACCGGGCTGCTCGCGGCGGAGATGGGGTGGCGCGGGGCCCTCGCCGTGATCGGTGCTCTCGGCCTTGCGGCAGCCCTGGGGTTCCGGGCTTTGCTGCCGCCCTCGCGCTTCTTCGTGCCCCGCCGGGGTCTCGGGCTCGGCCACCATATTGGCGCCTGGCGCGGGCATCTGGGCGACGCGCGGCTCGGCTTTCTCTTCGCCGTCGGCTTCCTGGTGATGGGGGCCTTCGTCGCCGTCTACAACTATGCCGGTTTTCGGCTCATGGCGCCGCCCTACGGTTTCAGCCAGAGCTTCATTGGCCTCATCTTCACGACCTACGTTTTCGGCATTGGGGCCTCCTCGCTCGCCGGTGCGGCGGTGGACCGGCTGGGGCGCCGCCGCGTGCTGCCGATCGGCCTCGGCCTCGCGCTGCTCGGCACGCTGCTGACGCTCGCGCGCCCCTTTCCCATCCTGCTCAGCGGCATCGTGCTGCTGACGATCGGCTTCTTCGCCGCCCATTCGGTGGCGAGCGGCTGGGTCGGGCGGCTCGCGCAGGGCGCCAAGGGCCATGCTGCCTCGCTCTATCTCCTCGCCTATTACCTGGGGTCGAGCCTGGCCGGCACGGCGGGCGGCTGGTTCTGGCAGCATGGCGGCTGGGACGGTGTGGCCGGCTTCGCCGCCGGCTGCCTCATCCTTGCCCTCCTCAGCGGTCTCGCGGTTGGCCGAACAAGCTCTGCGCCGGCCGGGCAGCCGGGGCGGCACGCGCGCGGCTGACGCGCGGGCCCGGCTCTGCTAAGGGCTGGGTTCATGAACCTTGTCACCGCTCTCGCCATCGTCGTCGTCTGCGGCCTCATCGCGGCCGTCGCCAGCGTGCTGGTGCATCGCACGGTGCACATCGAGTTGCGCCGCCGCCACAACGAAATCGGCACCGCCGTCTTCCTGCAGCTCGGCGTGATTTTCGCCGTTCTTCTCGCCTTCGTCTTCAGCGAGGTTTGGAGCGAATACAACGACGCAGCGAGCGCGGTGGAGTTGGAGGCGAAGTCCCTCGTCGGTGCGGCAATCCTGGCCAGCGTCCTGCCGAAGGACGAGAGCGCGCCCATTCTGGATGCCGAACGCGCCTACATCCAGGGTGTCGTACACCGGGAATGGCCCGAAATGGCCATGGGGCGGGACGAGGAGGGATCGGTCTCCGTCAAGCTCTCGCATCTGATCCAGACCACGGCGCGGCTGCGGCCGAACAATGCGGCCGATCTCGGCACGCGCACGCAACTGCTCTCCTTCCTGGAGCAGGCGCAGATGCAGCGCTCCTCCCGCCTGTTTCAGTTGTCGAGTGGCGTGCCGACGCTGCTCTGGTGCCTGCTCATCGGCTTCGGCGCGGTTCTCGCCGTGTTCGTGACGCTGGCGGGGGTGGAGAACGGCGGAGCGCTGATGAGCTTTTCCGTCACCTTCGCGGCCGCCGTCGCCGCGATCCTGGTGCTAATTCATCTGCTCGACTATCCCTTCGAGGGCGCGCTCGCGCTCAGCCCGCAGCCCTTCCTGGTGGCGGCGGACCAGATCGACCACCTCGATAGTCCAGGGTCTTGAGACCGCATGCTCCGCGTCACTGAAGTCAAACTCCCGCTCGATCATCCGCCCGAGGCGCTGCTGCCGGCGGTCGCCGCCCGGCTCGGCCTCGCGCCCGAAGCAGTGAGCCAGCACACGGTCATCCGCCGCGGCTACGACGCGCGGCGCCGGTCCGCGATCGAACTCGTCTATACCGTGGACGTCGCCGTGCCGGACGAGGCGGCCGTGCTGGCCCGCGCACGGGACGACCGGCATCTCGGGCCTGCGCCCGACATGGGCTATCGCTTCGTGACCCGCGCGCCCGCCGGCCTTACCGAACGGCCCGTCGTCATCGGGGCCGGGCCGTGCGGTCTGCTGGCGGCACTGACACTCGCGCAGATGGGCTTCCGGCCGATCATCCTGGAACGGGGCAAAGTGGTTCGGGAACGCACCAAGGACACCTGGGCGCTGTGGCGGCGCGGCCAGTTCACGGCCGAGTCCAACGTGCAGTTCGGCGAAGGCGGCGCGGGCACCTTTTCAGACGGAAAGCTCTATTCCGGTATCAAGGACCCGCAGCATCTGGGGCGTCGGGTTCTTTCGGAATTCGTGAAGGCCGGCGCGCCGGAGGAGATCCTGACCGTCAGCAAGCCGCATATCGGCACCTTCCGGCTGGTGACGGTGGTGCAGAGCCTGCGCGCCGAGATCGAGGCGTTGGGCGGCGAATACCGCTTCGGCACAAGGGTGGAGGAGATCGAGATCGCGGACGGCCCCGAGGGTCGCCAGGCGGTCGGCGTGCGCTTGTCGACCGGCGAGCGGCTGGCCGCACGCCACATCGTGCTCGCGGTCGGCCACAGCGCGCGGGACACCTTCGCGATGCTGGAGGCACAGGGCGTCGCGATGGTGGCGAAGTCCTTCTCCATCGGGTTCCGCATCGAGCATCCGCAGGCCCTGATCGACCGCTGCCGCTTCGGCGCCCATGCCGGCAACCCGATCCTGGGCGCGGCGGACTACAAGATCGTCCATCACGCGGCCAATGGGCGCTCGGTCTACAGCTTCTGCATGTGCCCGGGCGGCCAGGTGGTGGCGGCGACCTCGGAGCCCGGCCATGTCGTGACCAATGGCATGAGCCAGTATTCGCGGGCGGAGCGGAACGCCAATGCCGGCATCGTCGTCGGCATCACCCCTGAGGATTATCCGGGCGGGCCGCTCGCCGGCGTCGCCTTCCAGCGGCATTGGGAGCGGCAGGCCTTTCTCGCCGGCGGCGGAGACTACCGGGCGCCGGCGCAACTGGTCGGGGATTTCCTCGCTGGCCGCGCCTCCACGAAGCTCGGCACGGTCATCCCGTCCTATCAGCCGGGGGTGACGCCGACTGACCTCTCCACTTGCCTGCCGGATTACGCGATCGCTGCGATGCGGGAGGCGATTCCGGCCTTCGACCGCCAGATCCGCGGCTTCGCCATGGCGGATGCGGTGCTGACCGGGGTGGAGACACGTACCTCCTCGCCCGTGCGCATCACGCGCGGTCGGGATTTCCAGAGCACGAACACGCGGGGACTCTATCCCGCGGGCGAAGGCGCGGGCTTCGCCGGCGGCATCCTCTCGGCCGGGGTGGACGGTATCCGCATCGCGGAAGCGGTCGCGCTCGCGATGGTGGAGGCGGCTAGCCCAGTTGCCGGGTGATCAGCCGCCACAGCCAGACGAGCAGGCGCCACCAGAACCAGAGGGCAGAATGGTCGTGCGTGGGTGCGGCCATGGCTCGGGCTCATAGCCTGCGGCTTGCGCGCCGCAAAGCCCGCCTCAGCCAGCGGCGCGGCGGCGTTTAGGCGTGGCAGGAGCCGAGGCCGGCTTCGCGGCGGGCGCCGTCTGACTGGCCTGCGTCCTGGCGGCCGCCGCTTCCAGCAGATGGGCGAAGGCGCGCGCTGTCCCGGGGTCCGGCGCGCGAGGCTCGAAATAGCCGGCGGTGTTGAAATGCGTCTCGGCATCGGTGACGGCGCCCATCTTCACGGCCTTGGCGACGTCCTGATAGGTCTTCTCGTACCAGGCGCGATCCACCGCAAAGGGGCGTGGGCGGCGATGCTCGAGATAGCCCGAGCGCGTGAAGTGGGTGAAGGGATCCGGGACATCGCCCGCGGCGATCGCATCGGCCACGTCGGGATAGGCGCTGCGATACCACGCGGCATCGAAGGCATCGCCGCGAAACGCGGCCTGGAGCAAGGCGCGGAAGGCCTCGATCGGCAGGGTAATCTCGCCGTCATCCTGCCTTACCTCGCCGAGCGAGGAGAGAAGGCGGAGCGAGGGAACGAAGGTCATCGGTCTTTCCTCGGCGCAGGCAGGTGCCGAGGGGCAGTCTAGGCGAGCCGTTTTACGCTGATAAATGAAAAATTAAGTAATTTAGCCGGCCTTTCGAGAGGCCGGCCCGAGGTTGAGCGCGCGACGGTTCAGCGGCGATAGTCCGGCTGCTCGCGGTCCATCTTGCGCTTGAAGGCCTGCCAGACGAGCCAGCCGTGGTTCTCGTCGCGTGCGAACTGCTTCTTGGTACGCTGCTGCGTCGCCTCCGAAGGAATGGAGAGCGGAGCGCCGGTCGATTGTGCGGCCAACTGAATGCGGCAGGCCTGCTCCAGGTAGTACATGAAATAGAAGGCTTCGGCGACGGTGCGGCCGACCGTCAGCAGGCCGTGGTTGCGCAGAAGCATGCAGGGCTTGTCGGCGAGGTCGCGCACCAGGCGCTCGCGCTCGCTCAGATTGTCGTCGTCCGCCACGCCTTCGTATTCGTGCAGGGCGACCTCGCCGATGAACTCCATGCTGATCTGGTTGAGCGGCAGGATACCGCCCTGCTGCGCCGCGACCGCCATGCCGGCCAGGGTATGCGTATGCATCACGCAGACCGCGTCATGCCGCTTCATGTGAATGGCTGAGTGGATGACGAAGCCGGCGGGGTTGACGGGCCAGCTCGTCGCCTGCGCGGGGGCACCGTCGGCATCGACCTTGACCAGTGAACTGGCGGTAATCTCGTCGAACATCAGGCCATAGGGGTTGACGAGGAAATGGTTGCCGCTGCCCGGCACGCGCACGGAGAGGTGGGTGTAGACCGTGTCGGTCATGCCGAGATGGGCAATGAGCCGATAGGCGCAGGCGAGATCTTCCCGCACCTCGGCCTCGGTCTGCTGATGGCCCGCCGGCGGCGGCTCGGGCAGGTGGGAGATGAGGCTGTCCATGGCGGGCTCCTGTCGAAGGTCGGTGGCAGTCTATCACCTTCCGGCGCCGTCTCCAGACTTCCGTCGCGCCGAGGACGATTGATCCAGGTCAGTGACGCCGAAGCGGCCTGCCCCGACATTGCGCCACCAAAGGACGGCAGCAGAGGCGGGCGAGACCGGGCATGCAGCGCCGCTATTCCAGACGCCTGAGCGAAATTCTGCTGTTCGGCGCCGCCGGCGGGGCGGTGGCCGGCGGTCTTCTGCTATGGGCCCTTGGTCATCCTGCTGTCGCAGCCATCCTCTGGATCGCGGGCACTCTGCCGGTCATCGCAAACCTCGTCTTCGGCATCGTGACCAGCCTGATCGCCGGGAATGTGGGGCTCGACATCCTCGCGCTCCTCGCGATGGCCGGGGCGCTTGCCCTCAGCGAGGCGCTGACGGCGGCCGTCATCGCGGTGATGGTGGCGAGCGGGCGGCTTCTGGAGGCCTGGGCGGAAGCGCGCGCGGCGCGGGAGATGACGGCGCTGCTCAGCCGGGTGCCGCACGTGGTGCCGCGCTACGAGCAGGATCGTCTGGTCGATGTCCCGCTCGACGCGGTGCGGGCGGGGGATCGCCTGCTGGTCCGCACCGGTGACGTCGTGCCGGTGGATGGAACGGTGGCGCAGGCGCAAGCGGTGCTCGACGAATCGATCCTGACCGGGGAACCGCTGCCCGTGACACGGCTCTGCGGTGCGCGGCTGTGCAGCGGCAGCCTGAATGCCGCGCATCCCTTCGACATGCTGGCCTCGGCCACGGCGGCGGAGAGCAGCCTTGCCGGCATCATCCGCCTGGTGGAGGCGGCGCGCACCGCGAAGGCGCCCTCGGCACGCCTGGCGGACCGTTATGCCGTCTTCTTCACGCTGCTCAGCCTGGCCATCGCCGGCCTTGCCTGGGGTGTGACCCGGGACGCGGTGCGGGCGCTCGCGGTGCTCGTGGTGGCGACACCCTGTCCGCTGATCCTCGGCGTGCCCGTCGCCATCGTCTCAGGCATGTCGCGCTGCGCGCGGCGCGGCATCCTGGTGAAGGGCGGTGCCGTGCTGGAGGCGCTGGCCCAGGCGAAGACGCTGTTCTTCGACAAGACCGGCACGCTGACCAGCGGGCATCCGCGCCTGATCGCCGTGGAACCGGCGCCCGAGGGCAGAGAAGCCGACCTCTTGCGGCTGGCGGCCTCCCTCGACCAGTTCTCCCCGCATGTCATTGCCGCGGCCGTGGTGGCGGAAGCGCGCCGACAGGGGCTGACGCTCGCCAGGCCCGAGGGGGTGGAGGAGACGCCGGGTGCCGGTATCAAGGGCCAGGTGGATGGACGCTTCATTGCCCTCGGCACGCCCGGTTTCATCGTCGACTTCGCGCCACTGACGCCATGGAGCCGCCGGCGCCTTGCGGCACTCGCCCAGGATGGCGCGGCCGTCGTGCTGGTGGCGGTGGAGGGGCGGATCGCCGGCCTGCTGTTGCTGGCGGACGAAATCCGCCCCGAGACGCCACGCGCGCTCCGGCTGTTGCGCAAGCGCGGGCTGCGGCGGATCGTCATGCTGACGGGAGACCGGCGGGAGACGGCCGAGAGCGTCGGCGCCTTGCTCGGGGTCGATGCCGTTCGCGCCGAACTCACGCCCGCGGGCAAGCTGGAGGCGCTCCGCGCGCCGGAAGCGGAAACCCCGGTGATCATGGTGGGAGACGGGGTGAACGACGCGCCGGCTCTGGCGGCGGCCGATGTCGGCGTCGCCATGGGCGCGCAAGGCGCCGCGGCTTCGGCTGAGGCGGCCGGCATCGTGCTGATGGTCGATCAGTTGGACCGCCTGGCCGAGGCGGTGGCCATCGCTCAGCGTTCCCGGCGCATCGCGCTGGAAAGCGTACTGGCGGGCATCGGACTATCGACTGCAGCCATGCTGGTTGCGGCGGCCGGTTTCCTGCCTCCGCTCGCGGGTGCCGTTCTCCAGGAGGGGATCGACGTCGCCGTCATCCTCAACGCCCTCCGCGCCTTGCGGGGCATACCGCCACGCCGCGGGGGCGCCGGCCTCAGCCATGGGGAGGTCGACCGTTTGCAGGCGGAACATGACGACATGGCGGTGGTGGCGGACCGGATCCGCGCCTTGGCGGATCGCGTGGGAACGCGGGAACTGGCGCAGGTGATCGAAGAGCTGGTGGTGCTCGACCAAGTGCTCGCCGAACGGGTTCTGGCCCATGAGCGGCGGGACGAAGCCGATCTCTATCCCGCGGTCGCGGCCATGCTCGGCGGCGAGGATGCGATGGCGCCGCTCAGCGGCATGCACCGGGAGATTCAGCGCATCGGGGGCCGCCTGCGCCGGATGGCGGCGGTGGCGGCAAGCGCGCCGGAGGATCTCGATCTCGTCGAATTGCGCCGGCTGCTCTACGGCCTCGATGCGGTCCTGCGCCTCCATTGCCGGGAGGAGGATGCCGTCTACCGCCTGCTGGACGAGAGCCGCTGACGCGGCTCTCAGCCTTCGGCGAAGCGCTCGAGGGCGGCGAGCAGGGCTGAGCGGGTGCCGGGTTCCAGCGCCGAATGGCCGGCATCCGGAATCACCGTCAGGTGCGCCGCCGGCCACAGCGCCGCCAGTTCGAAGGCGCTCTTCGGCGGGCAGACCATGTCGTAGCGGCCCTGGACGATCTCCGCCGGGATATGGGCGATGCGGTCCATATGGCCGAGCAGCCCACCCTCCGGCAGGAAGAGATGATGCGCGAAATAATGCGCCTCGATCCGCGCGAGGCCGAGGGCCGCGCGGTCCCGCGCGAAGGTCGAGACCGTTTCCGGATGCGGCAGCAGGGTGCTGCAGGAGCCTTCGTAGATCGACCAGGCGCGGGCCGCGGGTTCGTGCACCCGCGGGTCAGGGTCGTTCAGCCGGCGGCGATAGGCGGCCAGCACCTCGCCGCGCTCCTCTTCCGGCAGGAAGCCGATGAACTGCGCATGGGCGTCGGGGAAGACCATGCGCATGCCGTGCAGGAACCACTCCACCTCGCTGTCCCGGCCGAGGAAGATGCCGCGCAGCACGCAGGCGGTGACGCGCTCGGGATGCGCCTGGGCATAGGCGATGGCGAGCGTCGAGCCCCAGGAGCCGCCGAAGAGCAGCCAGCGCTCGATGCCGAGATGGCGTCGCAGCGCTTCGATGTCCTCGATGAGCTGCGGCGTGCTGTTCTCGGCGATGCTGCCGAGCGGGCGGGAGCGGCCGGCGCCGCGCTGGTCAAAGAGCACCGTGCGCCAGTGGCGCGGATCGAAGAAGCGGCGATGCACGGCGCCGGCCCCGGCGCCGGGGCCGCCATGCAGGAAGAGCGCCGCCTGGCCGCGTGGGTTGCCGACCTGCTCCCAGTACAGCGCATGTCCGCCGTCCCGCGAGAGATAGCCCGAGCCGTAAGGCGTGATTTCGGGAAAGAGGTCGCGCCGTGAGCCGGCGTCACGGGAAAAGGCCGGGGGTGCCATCCTGCGCGCCTCGTCCGCTCTCAGCGCGCGTGCAACTGCGCGAGCGCCGCGGTCACCGCGTCGCACACCTGGTCGCACTGCGCTTCGGTCAGGTCGGGATGGATGGGCAGCGCCATGATGCGGGTCGCGACGTCTTCCGAGACGGGCAGGTGGCTGCCGTCATGCGCCGCCGCATAGGCCGGCTGGTGATGCAGGGGCTTCGGATAATAGATGGCGGTGGCGACGCCGGCGGCGCGGCAGGCCTCCTGCACGCGGCTGCGGGTATCGCCATCCGGCAGCAGCACGGCATAGACCGCCCAGGCGGCCTCGCTGTCCGCAACCCGCGCCGGGGTGGTCAGCAGATTGCCGAGCCGGGCATCGTAATGCCGGGCGACCCGCTCCCGCGCGGCGAGTTCATCATCGAAGACCGAGAGTTTGGCGAGCAGCACGGCGGCCTGCAGCGTATCCAGCCGGCCGTTGATGCCGATGCGCTGCACGTCATAGCGCTGCTGGCCTTCGCCGTGGCTGCGGAGGGACCGGTAGAGCGCCGCGCGCTCCGCCGATTCCGTGAACATCGCGCCGCCGTCGCCATAGCCACCAAGCGGCTTCGAGGGGAAGAAGCTGATGGCCGTCGCATCCGCCTGGGTGCCGAGCGGGCGGCCGTGCAGGCGGGCGCCGAAGGCCTGGGCGCAGTCGTCGATGGTCACCAGGCCTTCACGTCGGGCGATGGCGGCGAGACCGTCCCAATCCGCGGGCTGGCCGAAGAGATCGACGCCGACGATGGCGCGCGGGCGCAGCTTGCCCTCGGCGCGCACGCGGGCGATGCGGGCTTCGAGATCCGCGAGGTCCATCTGGAAGGTCTTGGGATCGATATCGACGAAGACCGGGGTCGCGCGCAGCAGCAGCGGCGTCTCCGCGGTCGCCGTATAGGTGAAGGCGGGCAGGAAGACGGCATCGCCCGGGCCGATGCCCTCGGCCATCATGGCGATGAGCAGCGCATCCGTGCCCGAGTTGACGGAAATGCAATGGGCGGCGCCGGCCCGCCGGGCAAGCTCCGCTTCCAACTCGGCGACCTCGGGACCCATGACGAACTGGCAGTGGTCGAGCACGGCATCGACACGTCGGCGCATCTCGGGCCCGATCCGCGCCTGCTGCGCGCGGAGATCGAGAAAGGGCACCGGCGTCGCGGCAGGGGCGGGGGCGGCTTCAGGCTTCTGGATCACGCTCATGACCGCTTTGTACGGTCTTGCGGCCGCTTGTGGAAGCTGGCGCCCCGGCAGCCATGCGCATGCCAGTCCGACGGGGCCGGCATCTCAATGGCCTGCGGCGGCGGCGTCTCCACCCTCGGCACGCAGGAAGCTCAGGATCTCCTGCAACACCTGCCAGCGGTTGCGTTCCATGACGACCATGTGCGTGCCTGCCCCGATCTCGACCCAGCGCCGATAGCGGGCTCCGGTCAGGCGCGGGAAGAGTTTTGCCATGGCGGGCAAAGGCACGTCGCGGTCCCATTCGGCATGCAGCAGCAGGACGGGCGGGGTGATGCGCTCGGGCTCATAATAGGGCTGGCCGGCTGCCCAGAAGCTGCGAACGTCCTGAATGACACCGGCCGGGGCACGGACGATGCCGTTCTGTGCATGGGGGTCGCTTCCCAGCATCACTTCCGCCCAGCGCGCGAACCAGTCATCCGGCAGAATCTCCCGCTGCGCCTCTGGCGGCACGCCCTCCAGCCAGCGCGCGCGGAAGGCCTGGACGTCGAAATTGCGATAGGCGGGAATGGGGCCGCCCGGATCGATGCGGGGGCGCCCCTCGCTCAGCCATTGCGGCGCAATGAGGACGAGCCGCGAGACCGCGCCGCCATGCGCCGCGGTATAGGCGCCGGTCACCGTGCCGCCCCAGGACATGCCGATCAGCGTCAGCCGGTCCAGGCCCTGCGCGCGCAGGATGTGGTCGACGGCCGCGCCGAGGTCCTCCACTGCCTCCGCGGTGGAAACCTGAGGGGGCGCCGCATCGGCCGCACCCAGCATGCCGGCCGGCCGGGTGGACACGCCGAAACCGCGCACGTTCAGCGCCCAGACATCGTGGCCGGCTTCCGCCAGCACGTCCATGAAGGCGCCTTGGCCGACTGGGACGTCATACAGGCTTTCGGCAGGTAGGGTCGCGCCATGCATCAGCAGCAGGGTGCGGTCCGGCCCAAAGCCGGCGGCGTCGCGCCGGCGCTTGCGGCGCAGATGCAGGCTGATCCCGGGCGTCCGGCTCGGGATCAGGGTATTCTCGGTGATCAGCGGGCTCATTCCGTGGCGCTCACGCTCGGGGTTTCGAACTGCCAGGCGTAGCGGCCGTCGCGTTCCGTCACGCGACCGGCGCCGCTCTCGGCGAAATGCGCGGTGAAACAGAGCGCGTTCCGTTCTGCGACATGGGCCAGCCAGCGGCGGCGGGACTGCTCGGCCTTTGCGGGGAACTCGCAATAGACCGAGCGCAAATCGGGCCGATAGACCTGCAGCGGATGGTGCATTATGTCGGCCGTGAACCAGGCCTCTTCCCCGCGTGAGCGCAGGCGGATCACGGCCTGATCGATGCTGTGGCCGGGGGCGGGATGGAAGGACAGGCCGTCCGCGATCTCGCGGCCGTCGATAGGGATCGCCTGGCCCAGGCCGGCATCGATCACCGGCTTCAGGCTGTCGGTATAGACCTGCGGCATCGGGCGGTGATCCGGCGCCCCGAGGCCAGGGTCGGGGAGGTCGGGCGCGGGCGCGAAGCCGTCGAGGTCGGCGGCATAGCGCGCTTCCATCTCGGAATAGAGGTGGCGGGCGCGGGTGAAGACCGGCTGCCAGACGCCGTCCTTCAGCGCCGTGTTCCAGCCGACATGATCGGCATGAACATGCGTGAGCAATACGAGATCCACCTGCTCGGGCGTCACGCCCGCGTCGGCGAGCCGCGCCAGATAGGGTGTGTCGAGATGATCCAAGATCGGTGCCGAAGGGCGCGGCTTGGCATTTCCCGTGGCGGTATCGACCAGCACGGTCATTCCGGCGTGGCGGATGAGCCAGGAATGGGTGCCCTGGGCCAGCAGCCCATGCGCGGCATCGAAAGAGCCGGGCGACAGCGCCGGGCCGTGGACGGCGAGCGCCGCCGCGTCGAGATCGGGGTAGAGCCGCGCGGGATCGGCATTCGCCCAGTGCAGCTCGGGAATCCGGGTGACGATGGCGTCACCGACCCGGAAGGAGAGGGGGCTCTGAAGCGCGCCCTGTGCTTGCTGTGTCATGTCCGGAAAGCTAGGGTCCGCACCTGCATCGGGCAAATCGATCTGGATCATGCAGTCAATCGATCATTTCAATCTTCGCTCCTTCGATCTCAACCTGCTCGTCGCCTTCGACGCGTTGATGAGCGAGCGCAGCGTCACCCGGGCGGCGCAGCGGCTGAAGCTGGGCCAGCCGGCGATGAGCCACGCTCTCTCGACGCTGCGGCTGCTGCTGGACGACGAGATTCTGGTGCGCGTCGGCTCCACGATGAACCCGACGGTGAAGGCGGCGGCGCTGGCGCCCCGCCTACGCGCGCTGTTGACGGACATCCAGAACACCCTGACCGAAAGCAAACCTTTCGCGCCGGAGTCCGAAACCCGCATCGTGCGTCTCGGCTTTTCCTCCGAACTCGAAATCCTGCTGCTGCCGAAGCTGACCGCCTTCCTGCGCCGTGCGGCGCCCGGCATCAGCCTGCTGACGCGTACCACCTCGGCGGCCGACGTGCACCGCATGCTGGATGATCGCGCCCTCGATCTCGCGATCGGCTGCTTCACCTTCGGGCTGGAGCGCCATGGTGGTACTCCGTTGTTCGAGCAATCTCTCGCCTGCTGCTTCAACCCAAAGCTGGTGCAGCTGCCGCTGCCACTAACGGCCGAGGATTATCTGGCGCGGCCGCACGCGCTGATGACGCTGAAGGACGATATCCAGGGTTGCCTGTCAGAGGCTTTGGCGCGGGCCAATGCGACGCTCAACGTCGTGCTCGCGGCCTCCGATTTCCTGACGGTGCTGGCCGCGGCCGCCGAGGCGCCGGTGATCGCGACCCTGCCCGCGCGTATGGCGGCCCGCTACGCGCCGCGCTTCGGGCTGACGGTGACGGAGATTCCGCTCGACCTGCGCTTGCCAGCCGTCGCTCTCGTCTGGTCGATGCAGACGGACCGTGACCCGGCGCTCGCCTGGCTACGCGGGAAAATTCCGCCGCTCCTACGGGCGGAGGGGGAGGGGTCGCCAAAGTGAATCGTCATCCCCGGGCTTGTCCCGGGGATCCACCCGTTGTGGCGCTCAGACGGGTGGATGCCCGGCATAAAGCCGGGCATGACGATGTTTACGGGTGCACTGTCATCGCCGCGACGTGTAGATGCCCGGCATAACGGCGCGGCCGGCGAGGCCGGGCAATGACGGATTTAGAAACGAAATATGGGATGCTCTAACCCGCGGCCTCGACGGCAACGGCCAGCAGCTTCGCACGCAGATCGTCCGGGATGGGCGTAGACTTTCCGGTTGCGGTCTCCACCATCACCAGCACCTCGCGCCCGCGGGCGACACAGCGGTCGCCGAGGAACACGCCCTGGATGACGGTCACGGAACTACGGCCGACACTGACCACGGCGGAGCCGAGATCGAGATCCGCCGGCCAATGGACTTCGGCGAGATAGTCGATTTCGACCCGCGCCAGCACGGTATGCGTGTCGCTGTGCAAGCCGACGGGCAGGCCGCAGGCCTGGCCGAGCGTCGTGCGTCCCGTCTCCAGATAGGCGGCGTAGGAGACGTTGTTGACATGTCCCTGTGCATCGGTGTCGGAGTAGCGCACATGCTCCCGCCCCCAGACGCGATAGGTCTCGCGACGCGTGGGATCGTAGCCGAGATCCTCTGGCATCAGCCCTCGGCCTCGACCGCGCCGACCAGGCCGGCGGCAAATTCGGAGGCCACGAAGGGCCTGAGATCACCCACCTTCTCGCCGACGCCCACGGCATGGACGGGCAGGCCGAATTCCTCGGCCAGCGCCACCACGATGCCGCCGCGCGCCGAACCGTCGAGCTTCGTCACGATGAGACCATCCACCTGCACGAGGTCACGGAAGACCTGCACCTGATTGACCGCGTTCTGCCCCGTCGTCGCATCGAGCGTCAGCAGGGTGGAATGGGGCGCCGTCGGGTCCAGCTTGCGGATGACGCGAATGATCTTGGCGAGTTCGTCCATCAGCGCCGACTTGTTGTGCAGCCGGCCGGCGGTATCGACCAGCAGAACATCGATCCCTTCGCGCTTGGCGCGTTCCAGCGCGCCATAGGCGAGGCCCGCGGCATCCGTCTCGGGCTTGCCGGCAACGACGGGCGCGCCCGTGCGCTCGCCCCAGATCTGCAACTGCTCCACGGCGGCAGCGCGGAAGGTATCGCCGGCCACCAGCATCGGCTTCAGCCCCTGGTCCCGGTAGAATTGCGACAGCTTGCCGATGGTCGTGGTCTTGCCGGTGCCGTTGACGCCGACCATGAGCACGACATGGGGCGCGTGTCCGGCGTCGATCTCCAGCGGGCGGGCGACGGGTTCCAGGATCTTGGTGATCTCTTCGGCCAGCGCCGACTTGATCTCCTCATCCGTCACTTCCTTGCCGAAGCGGGTGCGCCGAAAGCTCGCGATCACCTTCGCCGCGGCGCGCGGGCCGAGATCCGCCGCGATCAGCAGTTCCTCCAGCTCCTCCAGCGCCTCGTCGTCCAGCTTCCGCTTGGTGAAGACGGCGGTGATGCTGGTGGAGAGCTTCTGGGTGGAGCGGGACAGCCCTTCCTTCAGCCGCGAGAAGAATCCGGAGAGCGCCATGTCAGAGACTCATAAACATATGTTTATATCCGCTCAGGCTGCGTGCAGCCCGTCGGCATCGAAGCCGGTGACTTCGGCCGTCACGATCTGGCCCGGTACGGCCGCGCGGGCGAGGCGGACGGGGCGGAAATGCTCGGAATGGCCGCGCGTCTCGGTCTCCGCCAGAACCCGCACCGGCTTGCCGAGATGGGCGGCGTCGAAGAGCGCCGCCTGGGCGGCGCCCGCTTCGCGCAGCCGTGCCGCGCGCTCGCGCCGGGTGGCCTTGGGCACGGAGGGCATGCGCGCCGCCGGCGTTCCCTTACGTTCCGAATAGGGAAAGACGTGCAGCATGGTGAGGTCCGCTTCCGCGACCAGCGCCAGGGTCTCGGCGAAGCTCTCCTCGGTCTCGGTCGGGAACCCCGCGATGAGATCGGCGCCGAAGGCGATGCCGGGGCGCAGATCGCGTGCCCGCCGGGTCACGCTCAGCACGTCCGCCCGCAAATGCCGGCGCTTCATGCGCTTGAGGATGAGGTCCGACCCCGCCTGGATGGAGAGGTGCAGATGCGGCAGCAGGCGCGGCTCCTCGGCGATCAGCCGCCACAGATCCTCGTCGATCTCGCATGGGTCGAGGGAGGAGAGCCGCAGGCGTGTCAGCTCCGGCAGAAGGGCGAGCAGCCGACGCACCATCTGGCCGAGCGGCGGCTGGCCCGGCAGATCGTGTCCGTAGCTGGTGATGTCGACGCCCGTCAGCACGATCTCCTGATAGCCGGAGGCAAGCAGGCTGCGGCATTGATCGAGGATGGCGCCCAAGGGCACGCTGCGGCTGGGTCCGCGTCCAAAGGGGATAATGCAGAAGGTGCAGCGGTGGTCGCAGCCCTGCTGAACCTGCACGAAGGCCCGCGCCCTCCCGGCGAATTCCGTCACCAGATGCGCCGCCGTTTCGCGGGCGGCCATGATGTCCGACACGGCGGAGGGTGCATCCGGCTGCCAATGGGCGGCGTCCAGCTTCTCCGCATTGCCGAGCACGCGGGCGACGCCGGGCAGGCCGCCCCAACTTTCGGGCGCGATCTGTGCGGCGCAGCCGGTGACGACGATGCGCGCTTCGGGCCGTTCGCGCGCGAGCTTCCGGATGGCCTGGCGCGCCTGGCGCTCGGCTTCCGCGGTGACCGCGCAGGTATTGACGATGATGGTGTCTTCCAGCCCGGCCTCGCGGGCGTGGCCGCGCATCACCTCGCCCTCATAGGTATTGAGGCGGCAGCCGAAGCTCAGCACGTCGATCGTCATGCCGCGCGGTCCAGGGGATGATCGGGCAGCGTAATCTCGCCCGCGAAGCTCAGCTCGGCCGGGCCGGTCATCAGCACATGGCCGTCGCTCTCGCGCCATTCGATCACCAGGCGGCCACCGTCGAGGATCATTTCGGCGCGCCGGCCGGTGAGACCCCGGCGGGCGGCGTTGACGAGGGTCGCGCAGGCGCCGGAGCCGCAGGCGAGGGTGAGGCCGGCGCCGCGTTCCCAGACGCGGAGCCGGATCACCTCAGGCGAGACGATCTGTGCAAAGCCGATATTGGCGCGATCGGGAAAGAGCGCGTCGGTCTCGAAGCGCGGGCCGAGCGTTTCCACGGGCGTCGCCGCGGCGTCCTGCACGAAGAAGGTGGCGTGCGGGTTGCCCATGGAGCAGGCGGCGGGGTCGGTGAGGCCGCCTTCGGACAGCGACAGGTGCAGCGTATCCATCGCGGCGGCGAGGGGCACCTGATCCCAGCCGAGGCGGGGGGCGCCGAGATCGACCGTGACCGTGCCATCGGCATGCAGGATGGAGGGCAGGTCACCAGAGATGGTGCGGATCACCACGCGGTCGCGGCCGGTTTCACGACCGATCAGGGTCGCGACACAGCGCGTCGCATTGCCGCAGGCCCCGGCTTCGCTGCCGTCCGGATTGTGGATGCGCATGAAGACGTCCGCGCCGGCCTCGGCCGGCTCCAGGCTGATGAGCTGGTCGCAGCCGATCCCGAGCCGCCGATCCGCCAGATGACGGATGCGCGGGGCATCGAGGCCGAGGGACTGGGTGCGACCGTCGAGAATGACGAAGTCGTTCCCCGCCCCATGCATCTTCATGAAGGGAATTCTCATTCCTCGGGTTATAGGTGCGGCCCGCGCCCGCCGGAAGAGCGATTGCCGGGGGCCAGTTTTGCCAAGGGAGAGGATGCCGATGCTGCGACGTGACTTCGTGACCGGGCTGGTCGGGCTCGGTCTGGCCCTGGCAGCGGGCCCGGTTCTGGCCGAGGCGGCGGACCTCACCTCTCCCGTCGGCGACTGGCGCACGATCGACGACGTGACGCATACGCCCCGCGCCATCGTGCAGGTGTATGAAGCGAACGGCCTGCTCTATGGCCGGGTGAAGCAGATCCTCGACCACAAATATGATGGCGTGACCTGTCATGATTGTGCCGGTCCGGCGGCCGGCAAGCCGGTGCTCGGCCTCGTCCTGATCAGTGGCCTGAAGCCCATGGGGCAGGCCTGGGATGGCGGCACCATCCTCAACCCCGAAAACGGCAAGGTCTATCGCTGCCGCATGCATCTGACCGATGGCGGCGAAAAGCTCATCGTGCGCGGCTATATCGCGACGCCCATGCTCGGCCGCACCCAGACCTGGGAGAGGCTTTCGGGCTAGACGGTCAGACAGGAGGAAGGAAAAATGGCTGATCAAGCGCCTGAGGCAAAAAAGGCGTCTCGCCGCAGTTTTCTGACCGGGGCCGGTGCGCTGGGCACAGCCGCCTTCTTGCCCGATCCGCTGCTGGCGGCGCCCGCGCCGCAGCCTGAAGGAGCGCCACCCGCACCGCCGGCTGGCTACAACATACTCTTCATCCTGGTCGACCAGGAGCATTTCTTCCCAAAATGGCCGATGCCGGTGCCGGCGCGGGAATGGATCAAGTCCCGAGCCGTCACCTTCACCAATCACCAGTCGGCCTCCTGCGTCTGCTCGCCGGCGCGGTCCACCATCTATACTGGCCACCACATCCAGCAGACGGGGGTCTTCGACAATGCCGGCTTCCTCTGGCAGCCGGACATGTCGACCTCGGTGAAGACGGTGGGGCACCGGCTGTCCGAGCTGGGCTACCACGCCGCCTATCAGGGCAAATGGCATCTCAGCGGCAATCTCGATCAGGCGAAGCAGGCGGTGGATGCGCCGCTCGCCGATTACCGCAGCATCATCGAGAGCTATGGTTTCCAGGATTTTCTCGGCCTCGGCGATATCATCGACACCACCCTGGGTGGCTACCAGTATGACGAGACGACGACAGCCTTCACCGCGCGCTGGCTGCGCACGCATGGCGAGGCGCTGAGCGCTGCCGGCAAGCCCTGGTTCCTGGCGGTGAACTTCGTCAATCCGCATGACGTGATGTACGTCAATTCCGACGTACCCGGGCAGGTGGTGCAGGGCAAGGCGAGCGTGTTGCCCATCGCGCCGCCGCCGCTGGACGAGATCTATCGTGCGGAATGGGAGGTGGACCTGCCCGCGACGCGCGCCCAGGCCTTCGATGCGCCGGGCCGGCCGCGCGCCCAGCAGATCTACCAGCAGGTGCAGGACGTGCTGGTCGGTGTCTGGCCGGATGAGGACCGGCGCTGGCGGCTGCTGCGCAACTACTATCTCAACTGCATCCGGGACTGTGACCGGCAGGTGGCCCGCGTGCTGACCGCGCTGCAAGAAAACGGGCTCGACCGCAAGACGATCATCGTCTTCACCGCCGATCACGGCGAGCTTGGGGGCAACCATCAGATGCGCGGCAAGGGGAACTGCACCTATTGGCAGCAGAACCACGTGCCCCTGATGATCCTTCATCCGGCCTATCCGGGCGGGATGGATTGCCGCCCTGTCACCTCCCAGATCGATCTCGTGCCGACGCTGCTGGCCCTGACCGGCGCGGCGCCCGAGGCCGTGGCGCGCGTGGGGGCCGGGCTGCCGGGGCGCAGCATCGCGCCGCTGCTGACGGCGCCCGCCCAGGCCGAGGCGACCGCGCTGCGCCCGGCGGCCCTCTTCAATTACGACATGCTGACCTATCAGGATGCCGCCTGGGCGGCGCTGACCGAGCGCTTTGCGCGGTCTGACGCACCGCTCGCCGAGCGCCAGGCCTTTCTTGAGAAGAACGAGCCCGACTGGTCCAACCGCTGCGCCATCCGCAGCGTTTTCGACGGGCGCTATCGCTTCAGCCGCTATTTCGCCCCGAATGACTTCAACACGCCCACGACCTATAAGGATCTGACCGCCCATAACGACCTCGAACTCTACGACCTGCAGGAAGACCCGGAGGAGGTCCGCAATCTCGCGGCCGAGCCCGGGGGGGCGCGGGATCTCGTGATGGCGATGAATGCGGTGCTGAACGGCCTCATCGCCGCGGAGGTGGGGGTGGATGACGGCGCCTTCCTGCCGCTGCGCAATGGCAAGATGGTCTTTCCCAAGGCGGGGTGAGATGATTCCCGTTCCAGAACGGGCCGCCTCGAGCTAGACTGGGGCATGGATGTGACATTGACGCCAGACCAGGAACGCCTGATTGCAGAGGCCGTGGCAACCGGGCGTTTTCGGCGCCGGGAGGATGCGGTGCAGGAAGCGCTGAAGCTATGGGAGGCGCAGGAAAACGCCCGCCTTCGATTCCTCCAATCCCTGGATCGCGCGGAAGCGTCCATCGCGGAGGGGGGCGGCCTGCCGGTCACCGAAGTCTCAATGCGTGAATTGGCCGATTCCGTCATTCGTCGGGGGCGAGAGCGTCTTGGCGCGAAGGAGCCTCGGCGGCGCTGATGGCTTGTCTCCGATCCGCTGACGCCGATCGGGATTTGGATGATATCTGGCTCCATGTCGCGATTGAGTCGGGCAGTCCAGAGCGCGGGGACAGAGTCGTCATGGAGCTGACCCGAAGTTTCTTGACCCTGGCGCGGTTCCCGGAGATGGGGAGAGCGTAGAATCACGCCTTCGGTGAAAACCGTCGCAGCTTTGCGTCGCATGGCTATGTCATTGTTTATACGGTGCAGGGCGCAGATGTCTGGATTTTGCGCGTGATCCATGGTCGGCGAGACGTGAGAACGCTTCTGGACGGGTGAGCCACCGATCCGGGACCACGCTGCGAACCGCCTGTGACGAACCCCGCTCGGCCCGCGCATCCCAGCCGGTCGCCGCCGCGCTTGCGACAAGCGCGGGGGTTCGCTATAGGCCGCGCCTCGACCGTCTGTGGTCCGGGCCTGAAATGGGCATGCCCGGCCGCGACGCCTGCAAGCGCCCGCAGATCGCGGACCCGCCGGCAGGTCTTACCGAAGGAGACCAAAATGCCCAAGATGAAGACCAAGTCGTCGGTCAAGAAGCGGTTCAAGATCACCGCGACCGGCAAGGTGCTGGCGGGCCCGGGCAACAAGCGCCACGGCCTGATCAACCGTTCCCAGAAGATGAAGCGCACCAACCGCGGCTCCCAGACGCTGACCGAGATGGACGGCAAGACGGTGAAGCAGTGGGCCCCCTACGGGCTGGCGTGAGAGAAGGGAGCAGGTAAATGGCACGAGTTAAGCGCGGCGTTACCACCCACGCCCGGCACAAGAAGGTTCTGGACCAGTCCAAGGGCTTTGTTGGCCGTTCCTCTACCAACTATCGCATCGCGATCGAGCGCCTGGAGAAGTCCCTCCAGTACGCCTATCGCGACCGCCGGAACAAGAAGCGCGAGTTCCGCGCTCTTTGGATCCAGCGCATCAACGCGGCCGTCCGTGAGCAGGGCCTGACCTACAGCCAGTTCATCTTCGGCCTGAAGCAGGCGAACATCGAGCTGGACCGCAAGGTTCTGGCCGCCATCGCCTTTGACGACGCCGCGAGCTTTGCGAGCATCGTTTCTCAGGTGAAGGCCGTCCTCGAAGCCGCGCCCGCCGCGGCTGCTTGATCGCGCGGCGTCCCCCCGGGACGCCTGTGCGCAGGTGACTGAATGAGAGGGCTGCCGATCCACGGCAGCCCTTTTTTCTTTTCCGGAGCCTTTTTAATGTCCGATGATCTCCTGGCCCTGAAAGCGGAAGCGGAAGCGGCCATCGCGGCTGCCGCCGATCCTCGCGCGCTGGACGCGGTGCGCGTGTCCTTTATGGGCAAGCAGGGGCGCATCACCGGCCTCTTGCGCTCCCTGGGGACCGTGGCACCGGAAGAGCGGAAGGCGCGCGGCGCTGCGGTGAACGCGCTGCGCGACGCGCTGGAAGGCGTGCTTTCGGCGCGCCAGGCGGTGATCGACCAGGCGGCACTGGCGGCGAAGCTCGAGGCCGAGCGCATGGACATGACGCTGCCGCCCGCGCCGGAGGCGCGCGGCACCATCCATCCCATCAGCCGCACCATGGAAGAGATGGCGGCGATCTTCGGGGCCATGGGCTTCACCGTCGCCGAAGGGCCGGAGGTCGAGGCCGACTGGTATAATTTCGGCGCGCTCAACATCCCCGCGCATCATTCCGCGCGTTCCGACATGGACACCTTCTACCTGCCCGGCGACCATGAGGGCTATCCGCTGGTGATGCGCACGCATACGAGTTCGGTGCAGATCATCTCCATGCTGTCCGAGCCGCCGCCGCTGCGCCTGATCGTGCCCGGCCGCACCTATCGCGCCGACCATGACGCGACCCATAGCCCGATGTTCCATCAATGCGAGGGGCTGGTGATCGACCGCGGCATCACGCTTGCCCATCTCAAGGGCTGCCTCACCGATTTCCTGCGCAGCTTCTTCGGCATTGCCAATCTGCCGGTGCGTTTCCGCGCCAGCTATTTCCCCTTCACCGAACCTTCCATGGAGGTCGATATCGGCTGGAACCGCCGCAGCGGCGAACTCGGCGGTGGTGGCGATTGGCTGGAAATTCTGGGCTCCGGCATGGTGCATCCGAAGGTGCTGGCCAATTGCGGCATCGACCCGCGCGAGTGGCAAGGCTTCGCCTTCGGCATGGGCATCGAGCGCGTGACCATGCTGAAGCATGGCATTTCTGATCTGCGCCTGTTCTACGAAAGCGACATCCGCTGGCTGAAGCATTACGGCAATTCGCCCTTCCAGCCCGCAACCCTGCATGAGGGCGTGTGAGATGGTCTCTGCCATTCTCAACAGGATGGATGTCACCCCCGGGCTTGTCCCGGGGGTCTACACCTTTCCCGAGGCGGAACGGCTGGGTCACCGGGTAGATGCCCGGCACGAGGCCGGGCATGACGATGTTTCCTGTGCGGATGACGAGGCTGGCGAAGGAGCCGCGCGATGAAATTCACCCTCTCCTGGCTGCGCGAGCATCTCGACACGCAAGCCTCGCTGGACGCGATCACCGAGAAGCTGACCGGCATCGGCCTCGAACTGGAGGGCGTCGAGAACCCTGGTGCGGCCCTCGCGCCCTTCCGTGTCGCCACCATCATCGAAGCGGTGCAGCACCCGAATGCCGACCGCCTGCGCGCCTGCACGGTGGACGCGGGCGAGGGACCGGTCTCCGTTGTCTGTGGCGCACCCAATGCGCGCACCGGAATCAAGGTTGTCTTCGCACCCGTGGGCGCCACCATCCCGGCCTCCGGCATGGTGCTGAAGGCAGGCGAAATCCGCGGCGTCGCCTCGAACGGCATGCTGTGCTCGGCTCGCGAGCTGGGCCTCGGCGACGATCATGACGGCATCATCGAACTGCCGGAGGATGCGCCGGTCGGCGCGCGCTTCGTCGACTACAAGGGCCTGGACGAACCGGTCATCGACATTGCGGTGACACCGAACCGCGGGGATGCACTCTCCGTCCGCGGCGTCGCGCGCGATCTCGCCGCCGCCGGCCTCGGCACGCTCAAGACCTGGGAACCGGCACCGGTGCAAGGCGAGGGGCCGAGCGCGCTCGCTTGGGCGATCGATGGCACGGAGGCCTGTCGCTGGGTGCTGGGCCGCACGGTGCGCGGTGTGAAGAACGGCCCGAGCCCGGCCTGGCTGCAGGACCGTCTGCGCGCCATCGGGCTCAGGCCCATCAGCGCGCTGGTCGACATCACCAACTTCTTCACGATCGATCTCGGCCGGCCGCTGCATGTCTTTGACGTGACAAAGGTCCGCGGCGGCACCCTGACGATGCGCCCCGGCGCGGGCGAGACCTTCCTGGCGCTCAACGGCAAGGAGGTGACGGTGACGCCCGAGGATTGCGTCATCGCCGATGCGGCGGGCGTCGTCTCCCTCGGCGGCATCGTCGGTGGGGAGGAGAGCGGCTGCACGGAGGAGACCACCGAGGTCTTCATCGAATGCGCCTATTTCGACCCCATCGCCATCGCGCTGACCGGGCGGCGCCACCAGATCGCCTCCGACGCGCGGGCGCGGTTCGAACGTGGCATCGACCCGGCGCTGATGCCGGCGGCCCTCGAGGCGGCAACGCAGATGGTGATGGCGCTGTGTGGCGGGACCGCCTCTGACGTCGTCTCCGCCGGCGCCGAGCCCGAGTGGCGCCGCACCGCGCGGCTGCGTTTCGACCGCCTGCGGGATTTCGCCGGCGCCGACATCCCGCGCGACGAGGCGGAGCGGATTCTGCGCCGTCTCGGCTTCGGCCTCGCCGCCAGCGATGAGGCGAGCATCACCGTGCATGTCCCCTCCTGGCGCAACGACATTGCCGGGCGCGGCGCGCTGGAGCCGGCGCGGACGTTGCCGCCCGCCATTCTGGAGAAGGTCGCGGCGGGCGTGGCCGAGATCGAGCCCGAGGTCGACCTGGTCGAGGAAGTGCTGCGCATTTGGGGGATCGACCGGGTCGAGCCTGTCAGCCTGCCGCCGGTCTCTGCCGTGCCGCAGGCCGCGTTCACGCCGCGCCAGGGCCGCGCCCTGGTCGCGAAGCGGGTGCTGGCGGGCCGCGGCCTGTCCGAAGCCGTGACCTTCAGCTTCGCCGACCACAAGGTGGCCGAACTCTTCGGCGAGGCGCCGGAGAGCCTGCGGCTGGTCAATCCGATCGCCTCGGATCTCGACCAGCTGCGCGCGACCCCGCTCATCACCCTGGCGCTGGCCGCGAGCCGCAATGCGGCCCGGGGCTTTGCCGATCACGGCCTCTTCGAGGTCGGCCCCGCCTTCCATGAGGGTGTGCGTGGTGGGCAGCAACTGGTGGCCGCAGGCCTCCGCCTGGGCGAGACTCAGCGGAGCTGGCTGGAGCCCGCGCGCGGCGTGACGGCGATGGATGCCAAGGCCGATGTCTGGGCGGCGCTGACGGCGCTCGGCCTGCCGCTCGAAGCGCTGAGCGTGACCGCCGATGCGCCCGGCTATTATCACCCCGGCCGCTCGGGCGTGGTGCGCCAGGGGCCCAAGCTGGTACTGGCGCGCTTCGGTGCGCTGCATCCGAACCTGATCCGGGCGCTCGACCTGCCGGCCCAGGCCGTCGCCTTCGAAATCTTCCTGGATGCCGTGGCGGAGCCGAAGCGTCGCAAGAAGGCGCCCCCAGAGCTTTCCGCCTTCCAGCCGGTGCGGCGAGACTTCGCCTTCATCGCCGATGCCTCCGTCGCGGCCGAGGCGGTGCTGCGAGCGGCGCGCGGGGCGGAGCGCATGCTGATCACCGCCGTCACCCTGTTCGACGTCTATGAGGGCGAGAAGATGGAGCCGGGCCGCAAGTCGCTGGGGGTGGAAGTGGTCTTCCAGCCGAAGGAGCGCAGCCTGACGGATGCCGAGATCGAGGCGGCCTGCGCCAAGGTCGTCGCGGCCGTCACCAAGGCGACGGGCGCCACCCTGCGCTGATCCTTCCCAAAGGCCCGGCGGCGGGCGATGCTGCTGCCGGGCGCCAAGGGAGCCAAGGCGATGACTGCGAAGCGGGCGTTGATCACCGGGGCGTCCAGCGGCCTCGGCCTGGCCTTGGCCGAAGAGCTGGCGGGCCGGGGCTATGATCTGATCCTGACGGCGCGGACCGAGGCGCCGATGCAGGCGCTTGCCGACCGGCTGCGCGCGCAACATCGCGTCACGGTGGCGGTCGTGGTTGCCGATCTCGCCGAGCCTGGCAGCGCCGCGCATCTGGTGGCGGCGCTGGACGGGCAGGGGCTCACGCCCTCCATGCTCATCGCCAATGCCGGCTTCGGCCTCAGCGGGCCCTTGGTCGAGCAGGACCCGGCGCGGCTCACCGCCATGCTGCAGCTCAACGTGGTCTCGCTGACGGAGCTTGCGCGCAGCTATGGCGCCCGCATGCAGCAAGCGGGGCAAGGGCACATCATGCTGGTCGCGAGTGTCGCGGCCTTCCAGGCGGTGCCGCTGCTCGGCGCCTATGCCGCGAGCAAGGCCTTCGTGCTTGCGCTGGGCGAGGCGCTGCATGTCGAGCTGGCGCCGAAGGTCGCCGTCAGCGTGCTCTGCCCGGGTTTCATGGAGACCGGCTTCGGGGCCGTGGCGGGTTTCACCCCGGATACCATGACCCAGCGGACGGCGCTGCCGGCCACCCGCGTGGCGCGGATCGGTGTCGACGGCCTGCTGCGCGGCAAGCCCGTGGTGGTCGCAGGTGGCCTCAACCGCGCCATGACAACCGTCTCAGGCCTCATCCCACGCATGACGGCGGCGCGCATCGCCTTTCGCGCGGCCGGTGGCCGCCGCCGCTGAGGCGGGATCAGAAGGGGCGGCGACGGGTCTCGCGCGCCCGCTCCTGCCGGTGGCGGGCGCCGATCATGTAATGCGCCCCGGTCCAGCAGAGGATGCCCAGCAGCGCGGGCACCCCGAAGACTGCGATGACGCCGTACCAAGTTCCTCCAAGCCAGCTCATGTCATGTGCCTTTCCAAGCCCGGCCGCGAGGGCCGGAAGGGGGAGCGACAGCAAAGCGAGCGACGTCTTTTCGTTTAGGCTCGGGTCTTGAACGGTCTTGTTGCTTGTTACCGACCAGTCTGCGCCGTTCCGCGCAGGCGGTAAAGCAATTGCCCGCGCGTGGGCGGCGCGCCTCGCATTAATTCTCATCGCTCCACTCCAGCATTACGGCACCATTGATCATGCCGGCGGTCGCGCGGCAGCGCATCGGCCGGCCATTGGGGCCTGGGGTATTGGCGGGGTAGGGGGCGCCGAGCGAATAGGGCTGCCCGTTATAGTAGCAGAACTGCCGAGGATCGGGCTGGGCCTGCTGCATGAGGATGGGCGGGCCGCCGGGCGCGCCGGGCAGCGCGGCCCCAGGCGGATAGCCGGGCGGTGCGTAGTTCTGCGCGCCAACGGGCTGGCTGAAGGTGAGCCCCGCCAAGCCAAAGATCGTGATGCACGCCGACCGCCGTTTCAAACCAGCCCGCTCCCCGCAACCGCCGAGGCCGTCAACATGGCATGGCATTGGTGAAGATTTTGCGCGGACGGGGGCTCCCCTATGCGGGCCCGGTGGCGCCCTCTATGCTGCCGCCCTCCTTTCCCGAGGGACGTGCCTATGCCGAATGCGCTTCGCGTCGCGGTCCAGATGGACCCGATGTCCACCGTCAACATCGCGGGTGATTCGACCTTCGCGCTGATGCTCGAGGCACAGGCGCGCGGCCACCAGCTGTGGCATTACGAGGTGCGCCACATGGCGCAGCGCGGCCAGCGCCTGACGGCGCATGCGCATCCGGTGACGGTGCGGCGCGAGGCGGGCAACTTCTACAGCTTCGGCGCCCCGGAACGGCTCGACCTCGGCACGATGGACGTCATCCTGATGCGTCAGGACCCGCCCTTCGACATGGCCTATATCACCGCGACCCATATGCTGGAGCACATCCACCCGAAGACGCTGGTGGTGAACGACCCGGCATCCGTGCGCAATGCGCCCGAGAAGCTGCTGGTGACGCAGTTTCCCGAGCTGATGCCGCCGACGCTGATTACCTGGGATCGCCGCGAGATCGCGGCCTTCCGGGAGGAGTTCCGCGACATCATCATCAAGCCGCTGTTCGGCAATGGCGGCATCGGCATCTTCCGGGTACGCGAGGACGACGAGAATTTCGGCTCCATCCTCGACAGCCATTTCTCCCGCACCACCGAGCCGCTGATGATCCAGCGCTATGAGCCGGCCGTGCGCCAGGGCGACAAGCGCATCATCCTGGTCGATGGGGAGGTGGCGGGGGCCGTCAACCGCGTGCCGGCCAAGGGCGACGCACGCTCCAACATGCATGTCGGCGGCCGAGCTGAGAAGACCGAGATTACGCCACGGGAGCGCGAGATTTGCGCCGCGATCGGCCCCTATCTGCGCGACCATGGGCTGCTCTTCACCGGCATCGACGTGATTGGCGACTATCTGACGGAGATCAACGTCACCTCGCCGACCGGCCTGCAGGAGATCGCCCGCTTTGACGGCATTCATATCGAGCGGATGATCTGGGACCGGATCGAGGCGAAGCGGGCCGGCTGACGCATGATCCGCGCGGGGGACATTCGCGGCGGCCGCGCCGTGCCGCTGGACGGTGCCTGGCCCGCCTTTCCGCGCCTGCCGGGGGCCGTCCTCGTCATACTGCGCCTCCTCGCCTTCGTTGTCTGGACGATCCTCTGCGCCATCCCGCAAGCCGTGCTGATCGTGCTGCCGGGTCGCGCCAAGGCGGTGTTGCCGCGGTTCTACTGGGCCGGCTGCTGCCGCTGCCTCGGCCTGCGGGTGCGGGTGATCGGCACGCCCGCGGCCGCACCCGGCCTGCCGGTTGTCTTCCTCGGCAATCACTCCTCCTGGATGGATATCCCGGCGCTCGGCTCCGTCCTCACCGCCTGCTTCATCGCCAAGGGCGAGGTCGGGCAGTGGCCGGTGGTCTCCGTCATCGCGCGGCTGGGGCGGACCCTCTTCGTCAGCCGGAAGGCCGCGACTGCCGCCAAGGAAAACGCGGATCTGCTCGCCCGTCTACGCGCCGGCGACAGCCTCGTGCTCTTTCCGGAAGGCACCACCTCGGACGGCACGCGCGTCATGCCCTTCCGCTCGGCCTTCCTGGCGGTGGCGGAAACCGACGTGCCGCACGTCATCCAGCCCTTCAGCATCGTCTATGACGAGCTGGATTTCCTGCCCGTGCGGCGGGAGGACCGGGCGCTCTTCGCCTGGTTCGGCGACATGGAACTCGCCAGCCACTTCAGCCGTCTCGCCCGCCATCGCGGCCTGCGGGTGACGATTCACCTGCATCCGCCGATCAGCCGGGAGGCCGGGCTGAACCGCAAGGCCCTGGCACAAGCCTGCTGGGCCCAAGTGGCCGGCGCCGCCGCCGAGATCCGCCGCAATCGGGGGGCACGCGCGGACTGACGCTAGACGATTGTCCTCCCGACCGCACATTAGGGCAGACAGGCTGGACGAACGGAAGGTGGCAATGGCGGCAGGCACGGGGAAGGCGGCAGGACACGGGGACAATCTTCGCGAGGTTTTCAACCACAGCATCGCGATCGCCCCTGCCTGGGTCCCCCCCTATCTGTGGAGTACCTTCATCCTGCTGGCGGCCGCCGGCATCGGCCTGCTGCTGCACTGGCTGACGCTCCGCCTGTTCAAGCGGTTTCGGCCGCCCCGCAAGGTGCGGACCTTCTTCGAGCTCTTCGTCGAGAACACCACGGGGCCAAGCCGTGTCGCCTATGTGCTGTTCTTCCTGGGGGCGGCGCTGCCCTCGCTCAGCTACAGCATCGAGACGACCCTGGTGCTGGCCCATCTGCTGGCCGTCGCCTTCGTCCTGCTGGTGGGCTGGACGGCGATCCGGGCGATCGAAATCCTCGCCTCGCTCTATCTCGCGCGCTTCCGCACGGACATCGACGACAATCTGCTGGCGCGGAAGCATCTGACGCAGATCCGCATCCTGAAGCGGGCGGGCGCCATCCTCATCGGCGTCGTCACCATCGGCATCGCGCTGATGACCTTCAACGCCGTGCGGCAATACGGCATCAGCCTCTTCGCCTCGGCCGGTGCCGCGAGCTTGGTGGTCGGTCTCGCCGCACGGCCGCTGCTCACCAATCTCATCGCCGGCGTGCAGATCGCCATCACCCAACCGATCCGTCTGGAAGATGCCGTCATCGTCGAGGGCGAGTGGGGCTGGATCGAGGAGATCGCCAGCACTTATGTCGTCGTACGGCTGTGGGACTGGCGGCGCATGGTGCTGCCGATCTCCTACTTCCTGGAGAAGCCCTTCCAGAACTGGACGCGGGAATCGGCCGCGCTGATCGGGACGGTCTATCTCTATGTCGACTGGCGGGTGCCGGTTCAGGCGATGCGGGACAAGCTGGCCGAGATCGCGGCGGAAAGCCCGCTTTGCGACGGCCGCGTCGTGAACCTGCAGGTGAGCGACGCGCGCGAATCCGTGATCGAGCTGCGTTGTCTGGTCAGCGCCCGCACCGCCCCGCAGTGCTGGGACCTGCGCTGCGAGGTGCGGGAGAAGATGATCGACTATCTGCAACGGGAGCATCCTTATGCCCTGCCGCATACCCGCGTCACGATGGAGCGCGACGGGCCGGCGGAGCGCGTGCCTGCGGCAGGGCCACAACAATAAACAGCAAAATGCTATGTTGCGGTGCAGCATAAGCCGTGAGGCGGCAACACAAAGGCACGAAGAAACAGGACGTTAACAATTACTTGTTCTAGCAAGCCTCCGCAGATGCATAGGTATATTGCCCATGCGGACGTTGGGCGGAGCGAACGACCCGTCTAGAGCCTAGGTACATCTTCATCTTTGGCATGGGAGCCTGACATGAACGTAGCAGCGCCCACGGCGAGCGCTTCCAGCTCGACCGGCGAGCACAGTTTTTTCACGGGCGGCATGGCAGCCCTTGCGGGCCTCATGTTCGGTCTGGATATCGGCGTGATCTCGGGTGCGCTCGATTTCATCGGGCGCGAGTTCCACGCGAATGATTCGGCGAAGGAATGGATCGTCAGCTCGATGATGTTCGGGGCGGCGGTCGGTGCGCTGGCCGCGGGCGTTCTCTCCTTCCGTCTCGGCCGCAAGGTATCCTTGATCCTCGGCGCCATCCTCTTCGTCATCGGCTCTCTCTTCTGCGCCGCCGCCTGGTCGGTCGAGAGCCTGATCGTGGCGCGCGTAGTCCTCGGCCTCGCCATCGGCATCGCGACCTTCACCGCCCCGCTCTACATCTCCGAGATCGCGCCGCCGGAAAAGCGCGGCTCCATGATCTCGACCTATCAGCTGATGATCACCATCGGCATTCTGGCCGCCTTCATCTCCGACACGCTCTTCGCCTATATCGGCGCTTGGCGCTGGATGCTGGGGATCGTCGCCGTGCCGGGCTTCCTCTTCCTGCTCGGTGTTCTCCGCCTGCCGAACAGCCCGCGCTGGCTGCTGATGCGGGGCAAGGGCCGCGAAGCGCGTGAAGTGCTGACTCAGCTACGTGGCAACAAGCAGCGCGTCGACGCAGAATACAACGAAATCGAGGAGCAACTGCGCCGCCCGCAGGTGGGCTGGTCGCTGTTTCGTGAGAATTCCAATTTCCGCCGCTCGGTCTTCCTCGGCGTCGTCCTGCAGATCATCCAGCAGCTGACCGGCATCAATGTCGTCATGTATTATGCGCCGCGCATCTTTGAGGCGGCAGGCTTCCAGGGCCATCTGGCGCTGTGGGGCACAGCCATCGTCGGCCTCGTCAACGTGCTCGCGACCTTCATCGCCATCGGCTTCGTCGATCGCTGGGGCCGCCGCCCGGTGCTGCTGACGGGCTTCGTCGTCATGTTCGTCGGCATGGGCATCCTCGGCTACATCCTGAACCTCGGCCATCTCGGCCTCGGCATGCAGATTTTCGCCGTCGTCATGCTGCTGCTCTTCATCACGGGCTTCGCCATGTCCGCCGGCCCGCTGATCTGGGTGCTGTGCTCGGAAGTGCAGCCGACCAAGGGGCGTGACTTCGGCATCGCCGCCTCCACGCTGACCAACTGGGTCGCCAATTTCGTCGTCGGCCTGACCTTCCTCAGCATGCTCAACAACTGGGGCTCGGGCATCACCTTCGGCGTCTATGCCCTGCTCAACGCGCTCTTCTTCGTCTTCACGATCTTCTACGTGCCGGAGACCAAGGGCGTGACGCTGGAGCAGATCGAGGCGAACCTCATGTCCGGCAAGCCGCTGCGCCGTATCGGCGCCTAAGCGTTTTCGTGGAGAAAGGGCCGGTTCGGGGCAACCCGAGCCGGCCTTTTTTATGAGCGGGCGATGGCCGCGATCGCCGCGAGATCACAATGCGCGGCCAGATGATCGGCCAGCCCATCCAGCGCTGCCTCCACCCCGGCCGCGTGCTGCCGCGCGCTGGGCGGCAGGGCGAAGCGGGCCCGCCAGGCGCTGCGCTGCGCATCTTCCGCGAAGAAGCCGTGGACATAGCTGCCCCAGACCCTGCCATCCGGCGATTGCGCACCCTCCGTGCTGCCATCGGCGCGCTGGACCAGTGGCCGCTCCGTGTCCGCGCCGGTCGTGACGCCCATGTGCATTTCGTAGCCTGACAGCGGCACGCCGTCGGCCAGCGTCCGCCCGGTGACGGTGGCGAGCCGCTTGGGCCCGCGCAGGACGGTCTCGATCGCGAGCAGGCCAAGGCCGGGGACAGCGCCGGGTGGCCCTTCGATGCCTTCAGGATCGGCGATCCGCGCGCCCAGCATCTGATAGCCGCCACAGAGGCCGAAGATGCGGCCGCCGCGCCGATGATGGGCAAGGAGATCCGCTTCCCACCCCCAGGCGCGCAGCGCCGCGAGATCGGCGATGGTGGTCTTGGAGCCGGGCAGGATAACGAGATCCGTCTCGGCCGGCAGCGGGGCGCCCTCGCGCAGCATCAGAAGATCAATGTCGGGCTCGGTGGCGAGGGGGTCGAGATCGTCGAAATTGGCGATGCCGGGGAGGACGGGCACGGCGATGCGGAGCCGCGCCCCGGCGGTGGGGCGGCTCGGCGTCAGATCGGCCGCGTCCTCCGCCGGCAGGTGACGGGCGCCCGCATAATGGGGCACGAGGCCGAGCGGCGCCCAGCCGGTCGCCTCTGCGATGAAGCGCATGCCATCGGCAAAGAGCGTCGCGTCTCCGCGCATGCGGTTGACGATGAAACCCCGGATGCGTGCGGCGTCCGTGGCCGGTAGAACGCTTTGGGTACCGACAAGGCTCGCGATGACCCCGCCACGGTCGATGTCGCCGATGAGGACGACGGGCAGATCAGCCGCTGCGGCGAAGCCCATATTGGCGATGTCGTTCGCGCGCAGATTGACTTCGGAGGCGCTGCCCGCGCCCTCCACCAGAACGAGGTCGGCCTGTGCCGAGAGGTGCCTGAAGCTTTCGAGGACGAAGGGCAGGAGCTGCGGCTTGATGCCCTGGAACTCCCGCGCGCGGGCCTGGCCCCAGACGCGACCCTGCACGATGATCTGCGCGCCAACCTCGCTCTGCGGCTTGAGCAGAACGGGGTTCATGTGAACCGACGGGGCAACACCGCAGGCCAGTGCCTGTAAGGCCTGCGCGCGCCCGATCTCGCCGCCATCGGCGGTGACGGCGGCATTGTTCGACATGTTCTGCGGCTTGAAGCAGCGCACCCTCAGCCCCTGGCGGGTGAAGGCGCGGGCGAGGCCCGCGGTGAGGATGGATTTACCCACGCTGGACCCCGTGCCTTGCAGCATGAGGGCGGCGGTCATTCGCTCACCTGCCTTGGAACGTCACCCGCGGGCTTGTCCCGCGGGTCTACCCGTTCGGGCGCCCAGACGGGTCGGCCGCCGGGACAAGCCCGGGGGCAACGGCGCATGGCGCCCCTTGGCCTAATCGTCACACCCCGAAGCGCCCGCTCTTCGGGAAGCCCACCGGCGGCTGGCGGCCGGTCTGCGCCCGGGCGCCGAGCCAGTCCTTCAGATTGGTCTCGGTGCGCGTGCGCTCACCCGACTTCCACGAGAGACCATCCGCGATCTTGAAGATGCGCACGTCAGCCACGCCACCGTCCTTGTATTTCTGCAACTGAACGCCGAGGCCGCGGGCCATCTCGGGGATCTGCTCCAGCGGGAAGACCAGCAGCTTGCGGTTCTCGCCGATGATCGCGAGGTGGTCGCCATCCGCCACGGGCGCGGCCAGCGCCAGTTCTTCGCCGGGTTTGACCGTCATCACCTGTTTGCCGGCCTTGCGCTCGGACAGGAGATCCTCGGCGTTGACGATGAAACCGCGTCCCGGCGTCGAGACCAGAAGATACCTCGCGGCCGCGTTGTGCGCGAAGAGCGAGACCACCTCATCCTCGTTGCCGAATTCGGCAAGCAGGCGGATGGGCTGGCCATCGCCGCGGCCGCGCGGAATGTCCGCCGCGCGCAGGGTATAGGCGCGGCCGTTGGTGGCGAGCAGGGTGAGCTTGTCCACCGTCTCACAAGGAAGCAGCAGACGGAGAGAATCGCCGTCCTTGAAGCGCAGCTCGGCATCGGCGGCAACCGCGCCCTTCACGGCCCGGATCCAGCCCTTCTGTGACAGGATGACGGTGATCGCCTCGCGCTCCACCAGCGCCGTCTCGTCGATGACGATGGCGGCAGGCGCCATGCCGATGAGGCTGCGGCGCGTGCCGAGCGGGCCTTCGCCCCAGGTGGCGCGCACCCTCTCGAGTTCGGAGACGATCCGCTGCCAGCGCAGCGTCTCGCTGCCCAGCAGGGTGCGGAGGTCCTTCCCCTCCTTGGTGAGGGACTTGTGCTCCTTGCGGATTTCCATCTCCTCCAGGCGCCGCAGCGAACGTAGGCGCATGTTGAGCACGGATTCCGCCTGTAGATCGGTCAAGCCGAAGGCCTGCATCAGCGCGGGTTTCGGCTCGTCCTCCTCACGGATGATGCGAATCACCTCATCGAGATTGAGATAGACGGCGAGATAGCCATCCAGAATCTCGAGACGCCGCTCGATCGCGGCAAGGCGGTGCTGCGAACGGCGGACGAGTACCACATGCCGGTGATCGAGCCAGGCGCGCAGCACCTCCCGCAGCGACATGACGCGCGGCGTGCGGTCTGCGTCCAGCACGTTCATGTTGAGCGGGAAACGCGTTTCCATCTGCGAAATGCGGAACAGACTTTCCATCAGCATCGTGGGTTCGACCGTGCGCGCCTTCGGCTCCAGCACGATGCGCACGACGTCGGTGCTCTCGTCCCGGATGTCGGCGAGCAGGGGCAGCTTCTTTTCCTCCATCGCCTGCGCGATCTGTTCGATCAGGCGGGATTTCTGCACCTGGTAGGGGATTTCGGTGACGACGATGCTCCAGGTACCGTGCTTGCCCTGTTCGACGGACCAACGCGCCCGCAGCCGGAAGCCGCCGCGCCCGGTTTCGTAGGCTTGCAGGATGGCGGCCTTTTCTTCGACGATCTCGCCGCCCGTCGGAAAATCCGGCCCCGGCATGAACTGCAGCAGCTCTTCCGTCGTCGCATCCGGCTTCTGCACGAGAAGAATGGCGGCAGCGCAGATCTCGCCTGCGTTGTGCGGCGGAATCGATGTTGCCATGCCAACGGCAATGCCTGCGGCGCCATTGGCGAGAAGGTTCGGGAAATTGCCTGGAAGGACGAGCGGCTCCTGCTCCTCGCCATCATAGGTCGGCCGGAAGTCGACGGCGTCCTGGTCGATCCCCTCCAGCAGCGCCTGGGCGATCGCGGTGAGGCGCGCCTCCGTGTAGCGCATGGCCGCCGCGTTATCGCCGTCGATATTGCCGAAATTGCCCTGGCCTTCGATGAGCGGATAGCGGACGGAGAAATCCTGAGCGAGGCGCACCATGGCCTCGTAGATCGAGGCGTCGCCATGGGGATGGAACTTACCCATCACGTCACCCACCACGCGGGCGCATTTCTTGAAGCCCGAGGTCGGGTCCAGCCGCAGCTGCTGCATGGCGTAGATGAGTCGGCGATGGACGGGTTTCAGGCCGTCCCGCACATCCGGCAGGCTGCGGGACATGATGGTGGAGAGGGCATAGGCGAGGTAGCGGTCGCTCAGCGCCCCGGCGAGGGGCGCCTCCTCGATATGGCCGGCAAAATCATCGGGCATCGGTCTCTCCAAGGCGGCAGGCGAAGGCGAACAATACAGGAACGGCGGGTGGCTGTCAGCCGGGCGGTTCCTGAGCGGGTACCGCGGCCCCCGCCGCCCGGGTTTCCACCATGTGATAAAGATGCCGCCGCGCTTCGGGAAGCGGCCGGTGGTGATGGCCGAAGGCGTCCCGTTCGAGGAAATGGCCGGTGAGGCGCAGCGCATCGCGCCAATCGGCCGCGGTCCTGCCCGGGTCGTTGCTGCCGGGGCCGAGGAAGGCGGGCAGGGGCAGCAGGCGGTCCCGCCATTCGCCGGCGGCTGCGGCCGTCACCGCCCGGCCGGTGCGCGGCGAGACATAGGCGAGGCCGTGCTGCGCCCCGGTGACGGCGCAGGCGGCGAGATCGAGCCCGTAGCCCAGATCGGCGAGCAGCGTGAGTTCGAAGCGGGCGAGGTCGCTCGGGCTCGCATGCTGGGTCGCGATGCGCGGCAGCAGATGGAGAAGGGCGGTGAAGCTCGCCCCATGCGCCTCGCGCTCGGGCAAGGCGCCGGCGGCCGTCGCACAGACGGCGCGCAGCAGGGCGAGGGAGAGCGCATCCTCCATCGCGCCGGGGGCGATGGCCTGCACCATTTCGCCGCGGATCTGGCCGAGCTGTTCCGCGAGCCGCCCGGTCCAGTGCAATTGCAGAAGATTGCCTTCCTGCCAGAGCGCCGCCTGGCGCCGGGATTGTCCGCCGCGGGCGAGACCGCGGTGCAGGCCGTGCGCGTCCGTGAAGACTGCGACGATCAGGTCCGCGTCACCATAGGGGCGGGCTTCCAGCAGGATACCGGGCGCTTCCCACTCCATCGGTGGGTCAGAGATGCTCCTTGAGCCGCGGCATGAGTTCCACGAGGTTGCACGGCCGCTGGCGGATATCGAGTTGGGTGGAGAGGATGTCGTCCCACCCGTCCTGCACCGCGCCCGTGCTGCCGGGCAGGGCGAAGAGATAGGTGCCGTTGGCGACCCCGCCGATGGCACGGGACTGGATGGTGGAGGAGCCGATCTTGGCGTAGCTCAGCATCCGGAACAGCTCGCCGAAACCGACGATTTCCTTCTCCAGCACGCGGTCGAAGGCCTCGGGCGTCACGTCCCGCCCGGTGATGCCGGTGCCGCCGGTAGAGATCACGACGTCGACCTTCGGGTCGTCGATCCAGCCGCGCAGGGCGGCGACGATCTCAGACACGTCGTCCCGCACGAGTTTACGGTCTACCAGCTTGTGTTCTGCGAGCGCGATGCGGGAGACGAGGATGTCCCCCGACCTGTCTTCCGCCAGGCTGCGACTGTCGGAGACGGTGAGGACCGCGATGTTCACCGGAACGAAGGGGCGTGAGAGATCCATGGCGATAGTCTAGTCCGAGGTCCCCGTCGATAGAAGCGAATTCGCGCGGACGCGCTACGCGCGCGATGTCCTAAACCGTTGATTAACGGATCGTTTAGAGCAGCGGGTTAGTGGATCGTCGGCTTCGTGGCGCTCGCGAGTTCCGTGCCGGCGGGACCCGTGAGACGCGGGAAATTTCCTTCGGCGAGCGCCGCGAGACTGGGCACCGGCAGGTCCATCTGGCTTGCATAAGCCCACGAATACCGCAGCACGCAGAACACGAAATTGCGCGTCTCGCGATTGGGAATCATTTCGATATAGAGAAGAGGGTCGTTGCTCGCGACCTGGTCGTTGCTCCAGCCCGAGGTTTCCGAAGGCCCCGCATTGTAGCTCGCAAGAATGCGAATGAGGTCGCCGTTGATGTTGGACTGAGATGCCAGATATTTGAGGTAACGCTGCCCCATTTCGAGGTTGAATTCGGGATCGGTGAGCCCCTGGCGCTTGAGCTGCGTCGCGCCCCATTTGTTCATGAAGGCGGCCGTCTGCGGCATGAGTTGCAGCAGCCCGCGGGCACCGACGCCGGAGACGGCATGCGGGTCGAAATTCGATTCCACGCGCACCAGTGCATAGAGCAGCGCCGGGTCGACATGCACGCCATGCTTCGGAAAGAGCGAGATCGGCGGGATGACGACGCTGCCGGGCGGATGCGCGGGATCGAGCGCTGCGATCTGGCTCGCGAGCGTTGCCATGCCGGCTTTCCAGGCGACCAGCATGACCGCGCGGCGGAGGCTCGCGTCCTGGGCGACGGTGGGATAGAGCGCGCGCAGTTCCTGTTCGGCCCGCGCATTCTGCCCGACCTGCAGGAGAGCGAAGGCGCGCGCGCCATGCGGATTGGCGGCGACGGCTTCGAGGTCGGCGAGGCCCAGCATCTGATGGTCGAGATCCTGACCCGTGCCGTCATCACCCAGAATACGCTGGGCGAGCGTCGCGTAGAAGCCCGAGCCGCTGGCAGCCGCGCGCCGTAGCCAGGTCAGGTAGAGCATCTGCTGGTTTTGGCGCAGCGCGGCGCGGGAGGCCCAGAAGGCGGCTGCGGCTTTCAGCTGGCGTGAGGCCTGCGGAGCATTTGAGGCCGCGGTGAAGTCCTCGAGCGCCTTTGGGTCCTTCGCGACCCAGGCGGCAAGCCCTGCGACATAGGCGGGAAGGCCAAGCTGCCCATGGGCTTCGTCCATGGCGCTCTTCGCCAAATTGGCCGCGAAGGCGTTGTGCCCATTAGCAAAGGCGATGCGTGCGACTTCGGCGCGGAGCGTCGCGCCATAAGCCTGAGAAATCTTCGCAGCCGCGATCGCAGAGACCGCCTGGTCGAGCTTGCCGGAATGGGCAAGGCCGAGCACGCGGCCGTCTAGGCCCGGCTGCGTATCCACGCCCGTATCCGCCGGCCCGAGGTCGAAATCGGCGCTGTCGGTGTTGTTGGGTGGTGCAAGGTAGGGGGGCTGCGGCAAGTTCGGAATCGCCTCGCCAGTGCCATGCAGCCGCAGGCTCAACACATGGGCGATGGCCGGCGCTTCCGGCTGGTCGCCATACTGCTTGAGCCAGGCACGCAAGGTCGCCGCATCCGGCTTGGTATAGGGGCCGGTGTAGCGATCCGCCAGAATGGTGCCGAGCAGGATACGGTTCGAGAGCTGTGCCGTCGCCTTCTCGGCGTCGGCGATCTTGCCTTGTGCCTGCAGGGCAAAGATCTGCCGCACCAGAACCGCGTCACTGGGGCTCAGAGGTTGTGGAAACGCAAAACCATCGCCGCTTTCGGGCGCCGAACGTGGCACCGCGTAAGCCGACTGGTCGCTGAGCTTTGTCTCAGAGCCGCCCTTTTCCTGCGCGTCTGCATGCAGGCCGGGAGCGGCCGTTCCAGCAAGAATCGCGGCCCCAGCAATGATGGCCTTGGGGCTAAAAAGACGGGAGAACGAACTGCCGATCCCTCGCATGGGCAGGGTCGGTAGCCAAGATTGCCTCGCATGGCAACATCACTGTCACGAGAGCTGCCTCCAATTCACCCAGCCTGCGCGGAAAATGCGCAGAATCCCTGCGAATCGCGACGGTTAATTTTTTGTCAAACCCAGCCGAGCCCGCAGCGACAGGAGATCGGCCCAGGCCTCGCGCTTGGCGAGGGGGGAGCGGAGCAGATAGGCGGGGTGGTAGCTGGCGAGGCAGGCGACGGGCTCCACGAGGCCCGGGATGGAGAGAGCCTGCCAGCGGCCGCGCGCCCGGCGGATGCCCTGGGTCTCGCCGGTCAGCGCCCGGGTGGCGGTGGCGCCCAATAGCAGCACGACCTCGGGGGCGACGAGGGCGATGTGGCGCAGCACGAAAGGCAGACAGACGGCGATTTCATTCTCCGTCGGCGTGCGGTTCCCCGGCGGTCGCCAGGGCAGGATGTTGGTGATCAGCACCTTGCTGCGGTCAAGGCCGATGGAGCCCAGCATGCGGTCGAGCAGCTGGCCGGAGGCGCCGACGAAGGGCAGGCCGGCGCGGTCTTCGTCCGCACCCGGCGCTTCGCCCACCAGCATGATGCGCGCTTCCGGATTGCCATCGGCAAAGACGAGATTGGTCGCCGTGTCGCGCAGGCTGCAGCCGTCGAAGCCGGCAATCGCCGCGCGCAAGTCGTCCCGCGTTGCCGCGGCGGCCGCGAGGGCCGCGGCCTGCGCAGCGGCGGGCCGGGCCACGGGGGGCCGGCCGGCGGCCGGCCGGGCAGGGATCTTCGGCGCGGCGGCACCCGCGGGGTCTGCCGGGCGGGAGGCGACGGGCCGCCGTTCGGGCGGCGGCGGGGGCGCCGCGCTGAGGGCGAAGCGGTCGATCGGCTCGGGGCTCAGCCCCTCATCCGCGCCCCAAGCGAGCTGGAGCGCGAGCAGGGCGAGGGCGGCCGACCTGTCCGTGTCTCGGCCGGGTGGGACGTCTTGCATCGTGGCCTCAAACTCCGTCGCGCGCCTGAACGGCCACGCCCGTACTACGGGGGCATGACCCGGATTTTACTGTCAAGCAATGGGCGCTGTCCCCTGCGTTTCCCCCGATGGCGCAGCCGCCGCGCGGCTGATAGCATCCCGCCCATGAGAAATGCTCCCATGCTTGGCCGCTCGGTTCTCCTCGCGCTGACGGCGCTTTCCGCCTGTGCGGCGACGACCCCGCCAGGCGTCGCCCAAACCGGGCAGCCCGGCGCCTATGGCAATTTTCTCGTCGGCCAATATGCCGCCAGCCGATTCGACTTCCCGGTCGCGGCGGAGGCGATGCGCCAGGCGATGGCGGACGATCCGTCTGCCGGCGCCACCCTGTCCGGCCGCGCCTTCCTGCTCGAACTGCTGGCCGGTCACCCCGGCACGGCGGCCGCTCTGGCGACGCAGGTGCCGAAAGACGCGCTGGCCCAGCTGCTGCTCGCGGGGTCCGCGGCCCGCGCCGGCCATTGGAGCGATGCCGTCCGGCGCTACCAGGCCTTGCCCGAGGATGACGGGCTGACCCGCATTCTCAAGCCCTTGCTGGTCGCCTGGGCGCAGCAGGGGGCGGGCAATACCAAGGCTGCTCTCGCGATGCTGCAGACGAATGCGGACCAGGGCACGCGGACCATCTTCGCGCTGCACACGGCGCTGATTGCGGATCAGGCGAAGATGATCGCGCTCGCCGCGCAGAATTACGGCATCGTCCAGGGCAGCCTGAACGTCACCAACCTGCGCCTCGCCGAACTGCTCGCCAGTTGGGACGCGCGCACGGGGGACATGACCAGCGCCAACCAGGTGCTGGATGCCCTTTCCCCCGATCTCGCCCTGGCGATGACGGTGCCGGCGCTCAAGCAGCAGTTGCAGACGCCGCCGGTCGGCAATGCCGTGCAGGGGCTGGCGGAGGTCTATATCAACCTCGCCGCGGCCTTCGAGGACGAGGTTGCCAACAATCCGCAGACGGCGGGCCGGCGCGCGGTGGCGCAGCAGACGGTCCTCACCCTGCTGCAACTCGGTCTGCAGCTGCAGCCCGATCTCTCGGCCGCGCGGCTGCTGCTTTCGGAAGTGGTGGATCGCGGCAACAATGCGGCGATCGCGCTGACGCCGCTGGAGGCGATCCAGCCGAGCGATCCGCTGTATCCCCTCGCGGTATTGCGGGAAGCGGTGCTGCTGACGCGGCTCGGCCAGGGGGACCTGGCGCAGCAAAAGCTGCAGGCGCTTGCCAAGGCCTATCCCTGGAGTCCCGAGCCTGTCCTGGCGCAGGCCGACCTGCTGCGCCAGCAGAAGCAGTGGCTGCCGGCCGCGGCGCTCTACACCCAGGCCCTGCCACTCTTGCCGAAGGACAGTCCGGCCGCCTGGATCATCTATTACAACCGCGCGATGTGCTACGATCAGGGCGGCGACTGGAACCATGCCCAGTCCGACCTTCTGACCGCGCTCAAGCTCTCCCCCGGCCAGCCCTACGTTCTGAACTATCTCGGCTATAGCTGGGCGGTGAAGAAGGAGAACATGGACAAGGCGCGGGCCATGATCGAACAGGCGCTGAAGATCGTGCCGAATGACGGCGCGGTGATCGACAGCCTGGGCTATGTCCAGCTTCAGCAAGGCCAAGCGCAGGCGGCGGTGCGGACGCTGATCAAGGCCGTTCAGCTTCAGCCCGAGGACCCGACCATCAACGCCCATCTCGGCGACGCCTATGCCGCGGCGGGGGAGCACCTGCAGGCGGTCTTTCAGTGGCGCCGGGCGCTGCAGCTGGACCCGGCGCCTGATCTTGCGGCCGAGCTTCTGAGCAAGCTTCAGATCCGGCAGGCGGCGACGCCGACCACCCACGCCGCCAACTGACCGGGCGCCATGACGGAGATGGAAGCGGCGGCCGGGTTCGCGCCTGCCAAGGTGAATCTGACGCTTCGCGTCACCGGCCGCCGGGCGGATGGCTATCATCTGCTCGATAGTCTCGTCGTCTTCGCCGGTGTCGGTGATCGGCTGTCGGTGGCGCCGTCCAACCAGCTCGCGCTCACCGTCACGGGCCCCTTCGCCGCGGGGCTGGAGGGTGACGCGGACAATCTCGTCCTCCGCGCTGCCCGGGCCTTGGCCGCGGCGGCCGGCATCGCGCCCTTCGGTGCGCTGACGCTCGAGAAGAACCTGCCGGTCGCCTCCGGCATCGGCGGGGGCTCCTCGGATGCGGCGGCGGCTTTGCGGCTGCTGTCGCTCTATTGGGGGCTGACCCTGCCCGTGGAGACGATGGCCGATCTTGCCCTTGGCCTCGGCGCCGACGTGCCCGTCTGCCTGCTGCGCCGCCCGACCCGGATGGCCGGGATCGGCGAAATCATCACGCCCGTGCCTCCCTTGCCGGAAGGGCTGGGGCTCCTGCTCGTCAATCCGGGCGTCGCCTGCCCGACGCCCGCGATCTTTCGCGCGCGTGCCGCGGCCGAGGCAGGGTTTTCCCCTGCCGACGCGGTGCCGGCCCGCTCCGGGCTTGCCGTGACAGAGTTCGCGGCGGTGCTTGCCGCGAGCGGCAACGACCTGGAAGCCGCGGCGATCGGCATCACGCCTGCCATCGGCACCGTGCTGCAGGCGATCGGCGCGCAGCCCGGCTGTCTCCTCGCGCGGATGAGCGGCTCGGGCGCGACCTGCTTCGGCCTCTTCGCGACGGAGGCAGCGGCCCGGGCGGCGGCCGCGGATCTCCGGCGGCCGGGATGGTGGATTTGGGGCGGAGGTCTTTACGCGACCCCCCGCTCCAGCCTATGAGCATGCCGCCGGCGCCCGTCGCGCCGCCGGCCCAGGCTTTTGGGGCGTAGCCAAGCGGTAAGGCAGCGGATTTTGATTCCGCCATGCGGAGGTTCGAATCCTCCCGCCCCAGCCAGTCTTCCGCCGCTGCCCGACCACCGATCTTGCGCGGTCAACCTTCTGGCTCCGGGGCCAGCCCCGCCACGCGCTTACGCAGCATGTCGAGCAGCGGTACCGCTTCGGCACGGGGGAGCGCCCGCCAGCAGGCGAGAAGCAGAACTTCTTCTTCCGAACATGCCCGCGCGCCGTCCTCCGGCACTCGCTCTTGACCCGTCAAGAGCCAGTCCATCGATACGCCATAGAAGCTGGCGAGGCCGGTAAGGGCCGCGCGGCCCGGCGTATCCACACCCGTTTCGATCTTGGAGAGATGGCTGCGATCCACACCTGCAGCACGCGCCACCGCCGCCTGGGTGAGGGCGCGGCTGCGGCGCAGGTCTCGAAGGCGCTCGGCGAGGCTGGACAAGGCGGTATCCTGAAGCTGTGGCAGAGGGACCATGCCGTCTTTCGCGCGCGGACGGGAGCCCGGAATTGAAGAGATCGCACCGCTCTTTCTCTGGCTGCGTTCCCCTGTATTCGATAGAATGCCCGGAGAAACGATCACAGAAATTGTTTATAAAGAAAGTGTAAATGTGGTTGAAAGGTCTTGGGTCAGCGCGCAGCGACTGCTGCGAATCCTGTTCGTCATCTCGCTCTTCTTTCCTGTCGCGCTCGTCGCCCTGACCTTCTGGCTGGACTACGACACGGAGTGGCAAGAGGCGCGCGGAGCGCTCGACCGGCAAACCCGGATCGCAAGCGACAACGCAGCGCGCGTGTTTGATGCGCAAGCGCGTGTGGCAGAGCAGATCGCGCAGCGCCTGGCCGGCATGGACGCGGAGGCGGTGCGGGCGCAGGAACTTGCGCTCCACCAGGCGCTGCTCGCCTTGATCGCTCCCATACCGGACGTCGACGGCGCCATCATCATCGACCGCTCGGGCCGCGCCCTCGTTGCCGCCAATATCTATCCTGTGCCGCCGCTCAATCTCTCGGACCGCGCTTATTTCAAAGCGACCATGGCGACGCCCTCTGGCCATCACATCGGCGGCGTCATGACCGGGAGCCTGATCAAGCGCCGCTTTTTCACCTTCGGGCGGCAATGGAGTGATGCGGAGGGGAGGGTGCTGGGCGTCATCCAGCTTCTGGTATCGCCCGGCTATTTCGACGACTTCTATGGCGCGCTGATCACGGGGGACGAAGCCTGGACGGCCGGCCAAGGCATCGCCTTGCTGACGGCGGACGGAACCCATCTCGCAGGCGCGCCCAAAGCCGAGATGGAGACGGCGGGCGGCGGATTGTCTGCCGCCGCACGCCGCGACGCCTTTCTCGCGGCCGTCGCACGCGCGCCGTCCGGTGGCTCCTACGAGGAAGGGGAGGGCGCGCAGGCGGCGCTCATCGTCTACCGCCCGGTCCCGGGCGTTCCGCTCTACATTCGGGCGCGGCTTGCGGAGCCGACGATCGTCGCGGCATGGACGCATGAGACCGCCGGGCACCTCATGATTTCCATGCCGGTCGCGTTGCTCTTCGCCTTCCTCGCCGGCATCGCCCTGCAGCGCGTTCAGCGGGAGGAAGCCGCCTATCTTCGGCTTGGCCAGGAGATGGAGCGCCGTGCCGCGGCGGAGGAGACGCTGCTGCGTGCCCAGCGTCTCGAAGCCGTGGGCCAGGTGACCGGCGGCGTCACCCATGACTTCAACAATCTGCTCACCATCGTCCTGGGCTGTGCGGAACTGCTGGAGCGCAGGCCGGCACCACCCGAGAATGTTCGCCAATTGGCGCGCAATATCCGCGCCGCGGCGGAGCGCGGCGCGGACATCACCGCGAGCCTGCTCGCCTTCTCCCGCCGCCGGCCGGTACGCGCCGAGGTGATCGACATCAATCAGGCGCTGCTCGCCTTCGCGCCGCTGCTGCGCCGGGCCGCCACGGAATCGCGGGTGGTGCTGTTCGACCTGGCACCGGTGGTGCCCCGGGTCTCGCTCGACCCGGGCCAGTTCGAGGCGGCGATTCTCAACCTCGTCGGCAATGCGCGCGATGCGCTGCCGGCGGGCGGCCGGATTCGCATCGTTACCCGTGCCGGCCGCAACGATGGCGACTATCCCGAGGTGGCGGCGAAGCCGGTGACTCTGGTCTCGGTGTCGGACGACGGCACGGGGATGGACGCGGCAACCGCGGCGCGGGCCATCGAGCCCTTCTTCACGACCAAGGAAATCGGCCGCGGCACGGGTCTCGGCCTCAGCCAAGTCTATGGCTTCGTGCGCCAGTCCGGCGGGAGCTTCGCGATCGACTCGGTGCCGGGGAGAGGAACGACGGTGCATCTCGTTCTGCCGGGCTGCGCGGTGGAGGTCGCCCCGGCGGACGCTCGCGGTACGGTAGGCACCGCGCCGTTCGGGCAGAATGAACGCATTCTGGTGGTGGAGGACGAAGCGCCGGTGCGGGCCATCGCCGTCGAAGTCCTCGGCCGCTGCGGCTACTGCACGCTGGAAGCATCGAACGGCGAGGAGGCCGTCGCAATGTTGCGCGCGCACCCCGACATCGCCTTGCTCTTTTCAGACATCGTGCTGTCGGGAGAGATGACGGGGCTCGATCTGGTCCAGGCCGCGCGGGCGTTGCGGCCGGATCTGCGCGTGCTGATGACCTCGGGCTACGATTCGGGTCCGGAACGGGCGGGCAACCTGCCGTTTCTCCGCAAACCCTATGATGGCGCCGCGCTCACGATCGAGGTTCGGCGCGTGCTGGATTCGGCCCCCACCACGCTGCAGGAGGTTTCGACGGCGAGCGCGGCGGTGTGATCCCGCCGGCCGTGCCTCCTGCTTGCGTGGCCTTGACCAGCCGGGCCGGGACGCGCATGTTCCCTGAATGTTCCTGTTCGACGCTCCGGCCGTGCCGGGAAAGGAGGGAAGAGTGGCGCGTCTCAGCAAGGAGGATCAGACGAGGATCCTCGTCCTGGTGACGGAAGAGCATCGACCGGTACGCGCGGTCGCGGCCGAGATGGGCTGCACGCCAGCGGCCATCTACGCGCTGCTCGGCCGCCTGCGGCGCGAGCGAGGCGCGGAAGAGCCAGCGGTCGCCCAGCCGCCGCTCGCCCTCGAGACGGAACCTGCGCACCTGCCGGCGGTTGTCCTCCAGCACCCCGCCGAAGATATCGTCTCTGTGCCGGCCCTTGCTCTTCCCGCAGCGCCACCGGCGCCGGTGCCCGTTCCGCAGACCCCGGCACCACGCTCGGCAGAACGCCCGATGGGGGCCCGCCTGTCCAAGCCCGGAATGGGCCTGATCACGCGCTCGGCGGACGGCGACGAGAGCGTGATGCCCTTTCGCTCGCTGGACGATCTGCTCTCCGCCATCAAGCCCATCCTGCGCGAAGGCGCCCGCAGCCCGGAGCCCGTCTGGTTCTCTCTGCAAACGATCGACCTCGCCGCACTCGATGTCGATGCGGCCTGAGGCTGGTTCGGCCCGCCCGTGACGCTCTCTCGCCTCCGGCTGCAGGCGGCTGCGGGACTCGCGGCCGGTTCCGGGCTCGGGGATACCCTGTCCGCACTCGGCTTCGTCCAGGCCGATCCCATCCGCGCGCCCGCCCGCGCCCAGGATCTCATCCTGCGCCATCGGGTCACCGGCTATCGTGTCGGCCAGCTCGAGCGGCGCTTCCCGCGCCTCGGCCTCGAAGAAGACTTTCTCTACGCCTACGGCTTCATGCCGCAGGATACGGCGCGGCTGCTGCATCCCCGGCCGGACCCGGACCGGCCTGACACGCCGCACCGGCCCGAGGGCCTTGCGGCCGAGATCCTCGCCCTCGTGCGCGCCCAGGGCGCCGTTCATCCGCGCGATCTCGAAGCGGCCTTCGGGCGGGATCGTGCCGTCAATGCCTGGGGCGGCTTCTCCAAAGAGACGACGCAGCATCTGCAGACGCTGCACTATCATGGCCATCTGCGGGTCCGCCGGCGGCAGGAGGGTATCCGGATCTACGAGGCCGCAGGCGAACTGCCGACACCCCTGGCGCCGGAGGCGCGGCGCGAGCGCCTGCTCACGCTGCTTCTCTCCTTGTTCGAGCCGATATCCCGCGTCGCCTTGGGGGGCGTGCTCAATCTGCTGCGCCGGGGTGCCCCGGGGCTCGGTGCCTTTGGCCCGACGCTGGACCGCATGATCGCCGCGGGCGCCGTGGAATGGGAGGAGATCGAGGGAGAGCGCTACCTGTGGCGCGCGGGCGGCGCGATGCCCGATGCGCCGCCGCGCGGCCTGCGCTTCCTCGCGCCCTTCGATCCCGTCGTCTGGGATCGCCGGCGCTTCTTGCACCTCTGGGGCTGGGAGTATCGCTTCGAAGCCTATACGCCAGCCCCGCAGCGGCGCTTCGGCTACTATGCGATGCCCATGCTGTGGCGGGACCGGATGATCGGCTGGGTCAATCTGAGCCTGGCCATGGGGGCCGTCTCCGCCGAGCCCGGTTTCGTGGGCGCCGAGCCTCGTGGCCAGGATTTCGCGCGGGCCTACGAGGCGGAGATGGCCCGCTTCGCCACCTTCATGGAGCTGGGCCGCGGGGACGCAGCGGCAGCGGTGGCGGATGGGGCGGCGGACCCGCTTTGACCGGATAGCGCGCCTGCCCCGCGCGCAAGCTCTGGCACGGACCGCTTATGGGGCTGGTTTTGCCGTGTGAGCAGTTGCACAAAGAGCCTGATAGCCGACCACCGGAGCCAGTACCGTGCCGCCTCTCCCCGATGCCCTGACCTCCTATCAGCCTTCCCCCGTGACGACGGCGGCGAGCCGGATCGTTCAGGCTTATCTGGGCAATCACCGGCTGTCGGCGACCGAGGCGGCCCGGCTTGCCGTCCGGATCGAAACCGTATTAGCGGCGCTCCTTGCGGGTGGCGAGCCGGAGGAGACAACCCCCGGTGCCATGGAGGCCGAGCCGCGCCGCGCGCCGCGTGCGCGGTCTGCCGCACCGCGCCGGGCAGGGCGGCAAGCGGCGCCCGATCTCGCCGCGGCCGAGGTCGTCACCGAGGATGAAGCTGACGCGGCGGAGGAGGTCGAGGCGGCGTGGGACGACGACGCGTCTTCCGCCGACGTCGCGGCGCCTCAGGAGGACGCCGCCGAACCTGAGGACGAGGCGGAACCGGCCGCCGAACCTGTTGCTGAACCGGAACCCGATCCCAAACCCGAAGCGAAGCCCAAGGCCGCCGCGGCGCCGGTGCGGCCGAGACCGGCCCCGGCCCCGGCTGAGGATGAGATGGAAATCGACCTCCTGACCGGTGGGCCGCTGCCGCGTGCGGCACAGGGTGGCGATTTCGCTCAGGATGGCTTCGTACCCCCCGCACCCTCGGGGCCCCGCAAGCGCAAGCGGCCGCCGCGTCCGGCCGCGAAGCGCCGTGCCCGGCGGGAAGGCCAGGACGCCGGCGAAGGCTGATCCAAGGCCAGCCTAGAATTTGTCAGAGTTCAGTTGAATCGGCCTGACACCCCGTCATGCGCGGGCTCGACCCGCGCATCCAACCGCGGTGGCGTCCAGACATGGATCGCCGGGTCAAGCGCGGTTGGCCAAGCGCGGCTGGCCAAGCCGCGGGCGGCCCCGGCCGGCGATGACGGCAGGACGTGCACTTCAATCAAAACCTGACGGACTCTAGATGAACTGCCCGCGCAGGAAGCCCAGTGCGGGCAGGGGCCGCCAGGATTTGGGCAGCTCGGAGCGTTTCATCGGCACCACCGAATAGTTGGGCGGCGGCTGGCGGCTGGACCGCAGGAAGTTCGCGTAAGCGCGCACCTGGGACTCGCGCCAGGCCCGATCTGCCATTGCGGCCTCGCGGCTCGAAAAGATTTCGGCGATTCGCCGCGTGCGCCCCACCGAGGCGATCACCGCCCAGAAACGGTCTTCCCGCACACTGGAGAGGCTGACGACACCATCCATGAGGGTGAGATTGGCGCGGCCGCTGCCGCTCCGCAAGCGCGGAGCGCGATCCTCCGATCAATCCAGGCGGAGCAGGTGGTCCCGCAGAAGCGCGAAGAGCCGGGGGGCGTCGAGACTCGTGATCACCCGTGCATTGGGCGCGTGCCCACCACGATGGCGGTCGGACACGGCGGCGATGCTCTGGCCGCGGGTGAGGGGCGCCGTGGTCTCCACCTCAACCCAGGCGTCGACCCCGCCGAAGAGCGTCGGGTCGATGAGATGGGCGATGACGCAGGGGTCATGCAAGCAAGGATCACCGGCGCCATAGGCCCGCAGCATGGCGACCGCGGCGCGGGCGATGCGCCCGCCCGTCTGCTCCACATCGGCCATCCAGTCCGGCGTGATCAGCGCGCTCGCCGTCACGTCCAGCCCGAACATGGTGAGCGGCACGCCCGCCGTCAGCATCACCTGGGCGGCATGCGGATCGATCATGAAATTGAATTCGGCCGCGGGGGTGGAGTTGCCCGGCCGGAAGGCGGCGCCGCCCATGAAGACGATCTCGCGGATCAGCGGCGCGATGTCTGGGGCCTTGATCAGCGCGACGGCGATATTGGTCATCGGCCCGATGGGGCAGAGCGTGATTTCACCAGGATTGTCGCGGACGAGGCGGACGATGGCATCCACCGCATGTTCGGCTTCGATGGCGGAGGCGGGCGCGGGCAGGCCGATGTCACCGAGCCCATCGCCGCCATGGACCGATTTTTCCCGGTGCACCGGCGCCATGAGGGGGCGGGGGCAGCCGGCGAAGATCGGCACCGCGCCGCGCCCCGCAAGATCGCGGATGCGCAGCGCATTGGCCGTGGTCTGCGGCAGCATGACGTTGCCGATGACGGTGGTGATCGCCTCGACCGTCACCGCCTCAGAGGCGGCGAAGGCCAGGAGCAGGGCAAGCGCGTCGTCCACGCCGGGGTCGCAATCGAGAATGATCCGGCGCGGAGCCATAGACGCAGGCCTTAGTTCAGATAGGCGTTGGTGTAATAGTCACTCGCGGGCTTCGCAGCGTCCACCTGCTTGGTGTCGGTCAGCGCCTTGGCGATGGCGTTCCACTGCCCGTCCGACTGGACGAAGTAGCCGTTCGGGCCCTTCAGCAGCGGGATCGTCGCCTTCCAGCCGACGAGGTTGTAGTCCTTGGATCCCGCCGAGGGATAGAGCTTCAGCAGGTCGGCGACCGCCTCGTCCGGATGGGCGGAGGCCCATTCCATGCCCTTTTCGGTGGCGGCGAGCCAGGCCTTGACCAAAGCCGGATGCGCTTCGCCCCAGGCCTTCATGACGGTGAAGTTCCACACCGGCACGTCCGGCATGCCGCCGGCGGCGCCGAGCAGCATCGTCGGCTCCTGATGGATGGTGGGCACCACGTCGGCCAGCGCGTAGTTCGAGCAGTTGCTGGCATAGTCGATCTTCTTCGTCAGCAGCATCGGGATGTCGTCATCGGTCGCGATGATCTGCTGCACGTCGTTCTCGCCGATCCCGGCTTTGGCCAGGATGTAGGGCATCATCGCCTTGGTCCAGCTGTCGGTATAGACGCCGATCTTCTTGCCCTTGAGGGTAGACAGATCAACCGGCTCGCCCGGGCGGCCGAAGAGGCCGCAGTTGTTGGACTGCGAATAGACCGCGATGGAGGTGATGGGGATACCCTGGGCGGCGGCGAAGATCTCGTCCGTCACCGGGTCGAAGCCGATGTCGCCCTGGCCCGCGGCCAGCATGCGCACGGTGGTCGAGTTGTTGGGCGGGAAGACGGTCGAGACGTCGAGACCCGCCGCCTTGTAGAAGCCCTCGGCCTGGGCGACCGCCGTCGGGATCAGCTCGAAATCGGGCGTCACCCAGTCATAGACCAGTGTCACCTTGGTGAGGTCGGCGGCATGGGCGGCGGGCGCCCCGGCCCCGAGGCCGAGCAGCAGGGCGCTGGCGGCGGCGGTGCTGGCCGCGAGCCGCGCGAAGAGGCGGAAAGGCTTCATCTCAGACCTTCGTGTTGGAGGAGGGAACAGGGGGAACATCGCCACCGAAATAGGCAGGGGCGGTCATGCGCGTACGCCAGGGTGTCGCGAAATGCTCGACGATGACGACGAGGATGAAGGAGCCGATGCCGATGGCGGTGAGCAGCAGCATCGCACCATAGACGCCGGCGGTGTTCATCTGCGCATTGGCGGTCAGCAGATAGGTGCCGAGGCCGATGTGGGAGGAGGCGGTCCATTCGCCGATGACAGCCCCCGTCACGGCATAGCAGGCGCCGATCTTGAGGCCGGAGAAGAGCGGCCCGATGCAGGCCGGCAGCCGCACGATCATGAAGGTGCGCAGCCGCGTGCCGCCGAGCAGCCGGGCGAGGTTGACCTGGTCCTGGTCGACGCTGGCCAACCCGTCGAGCACGTTCACCACGACGGGGAAGAAGACGATCCAGGCGACGATGATGAGCTTCGGTGTCAGGCCGAAGCCGAAGATGATGACGAGAGGGGCTGCGATGGCGACGATGGGCACCGCCTGCGAGGTGATGAGCGCCGGATACAGCAGGCGGTGGATGAGCGGTACCTGTGCCATGATCACCGCCAGAACGACGCCGAGCACGGCGCCGACGACATAGCCGTAGAAGGTCTCGCTCAGCGTCTGCATCGTGAGCTGCTTCATCATCGGCACGTTGTCGCGCAGCACGGCGAAGGCGGCGCCGGGAGTCGGGATGACGTAGGGCGGCAGGCCGGTGACGATGAGCAGCAGCTTCCAGGCGACGAAGATCAGCGCGATCGCGATGATCCAGAGGCCGACATGGCGGCCGTATTCGCGCAGCGTATTGGTCTCGTTCGTCATGCCGGCACCTTCACTCCGCCGGGCACGCCGTGCAGCGTGGCCTGGCTGTAGAGCATTTCCATCAATTGCCGCTTGGTCTCCACGAAATCCGGAGAGGTCAGGCAGTCCATCGCGCGGGGGCGGGGAATCGGCACGTCCACCACCCAGCCAATGCGTCCCGGCTTGGGCAGCATGACGACGACGCGGTCGGCGAGAAAAATTGCCTCGTCCACGTCATGGGTCACGAACATCACCGTGCGGTGCAATTCCTTCCAGATGTCGAGCAGCCATTGCTGCATGCCGATGCGCGTCTGGCTGTCGAGCGCGCCGAAGGGCTCGTCCAGCAGCATCACCTCGCGGCCGGCGGCGATGGTCCGCATCAGCGCCACGCGCTGGCGCATGCCGCCCGAAAGGGCGCGGGGGTAATGGCGCAGGAAGTCGCCGAGGCCGTAATGGCGCGCGAGTTCGGCGGCGCGGGCGCGGTCGGCCTTCGTGGCGCCGCGGGTGAGGGAGGCGCCGAGGGTGATGTTGCCAAGCACGGTGCGCCAGGGCAGCAGAAGGTCCTTCTGCAGCATGTAGCCGACTTGGCCGGGCTTGCCCGCAATGTCCTGGCCGTCGAGCAGGATTTGACCGGCGCTCGGCTTCAGCAAGCCGGAGACCGCGTTGAAGAGCGTGCTCTTGCCGCATCCGGAGGCACCCAGGATGCAGACGAATTCCCCGTCCCGCATGTCGAGCGAGACCTCGTGCAGCGCACGGAAGGACCCGAAATTGTGGTCAAGCTTGCGGATCGACAGTTTGACGCTGGGTTCAGTCGGCAAATTTTATTCTTTCGTCGAGGTTCGGGTGCCGGCCGTGCCGCCTGACGCCCATTCACGTGGGTGTGAACGGGCGCCGAGGGTGACGCCTGCAGCGCCGGCTGGCAAGCCCGATGAAGCAGCTTTCGTGCCGCGGGCTTGCACAGCCCCGTGAACCCGGCATCCGCGCGCCTCTTCCCCTGTCGCTACGCGAGGGACGCGGCTAAACTCGGCCCCATGACCCGTCCTCTGATCATCGCCCCTTCGATTCTCTCCGCTGATTTCGGCCGATTCGCCGAAGAGACCCGCGCCATCGACGCCGCCGGCGCCGACTGGCTGCATCTCGACGTCATGGATGGCGCCTTCGTGCCCAATATCAGCTTCGGCCCGGGCGTGATCGCCGCGGTGCGGCAGCAGAGCCAGCGTCCGATCGATACTCATCTCATGATCGAGGGACCGGACCGCTACCTCGAGGATTATGCCAAGGCCGGGTCCGATCGCATCACAGTGCATGCCGAAGCCTGCGCGCACCTCAACCGCACGCTGCAGGCGATCCGCGGCCTCGGCTGCAAGGCAGGCGTCGCCATCAATCCGGCCACGTCGGAAGAGGCTGTGCGCTACAGCCTGGATGCGGCCGATCTGGTTCTGGTGATGACGGTCAACCCCGGTTTCGGCGGCCAAGCCTTTCTGCCGCTGACGCTCGAGAAGATCCGCCGCCTGCGTGGCCTGATCGGTGAGCGGCCGGTGGAGATCGAGGTCGACGGCGGCATCACGCATGAAACGGCGGAACTCGCCGCCGCTGCCGGCGCGAATGTCTTCGTGGCCGGCTCCTCCGCCTTCAGGGGCGGCGCAGCCCAGTATGCGGCGAACATCGCGGCGCTGCGGACGGGGGCCGAGCGTGGAGCGGCGGCGGCCTGACGCATCGCGCCGATCTGCCGTGCCATTCAGTCCATCATCGGCTCAATCCCCTCACTCATCGTCGCCCGCGGCTTCATGCCGCGGGCCTATCCGTCGCGGCGCCCCAACGCCGTTCGGGCACCCAGACGGATGGATGCCCGGCTCAAGGCCGGGCATGACGATTTGAAAAGCGACTCGAGCAAAATCTGAACCGCGTCAGATCAGGATGCCGTCGACGGGCGTGATCGGCGGCGGCACATCCGTCGCCCCGATGGTCTGCAGCAGGTCGATTTCGATGGTGCGGGTGATCGCCCCCATCGGCACGTCGTGCACGTCGTTGGAGAAGGGGTCCTCCAGGTCACTGCCGATCTCGTTCAGGATCAGGAACATGAAACCGATCAGCGCGGAGCCGAAGGGCGTCGCGAGACCGAGATTGTCGACCATGCCGAGCGGCAGCACGAAGCAATAGGCGCGGCTGAAGATCAGCGGCAGGGCGCTATACTGCCGGGGCAGAGGCGTGTTCTTGATACGCTCCAGCCCACCCTGCGCATCGACGAGGGCGGCGAGCGTGCGGTCGAGATTGGCGACGCCGACGCTATCCAGCGCGCCGGACCGGCGCAGCCCGGCGAGGCGGCGGGAGATCGCCATCTGGACCGCCGTCGGCACGTTGGCCGCGCCCCGGCACTCCTCCAGCATCTCGGCCGGCAGGTAGCGCGCCAGCACCTCTTCCGTCGGCAGACGCAACAGATGGCAACGGAGCGCCAGGGCATAGGCGATCTGGGCCCGCACTAGGTCTCGCACCGTCGCGGCGTCGTCCACCAGCGCGACCACGCCGCGGGCGAGGCTTCGGGAGTTGTTCAGGATGGAGCCCCAGAGCGTCCGCGCCTCCCACCACCGCGCGTAGGCGGCGTTGTTGCGAATGGTGACGATGAGCGCGATGGCGCTGCCGAGCAGGGGTAGAGGCAGCGCCGGGATGGAAACCCAGTGCCAGTCGAGGCCCAGATAGGCGGCAGTGATCGCCACGTCATAGGCGAGCAGCACGGCGAGGGTCGTTGCGTTGTAGCGCAGCAGACGCCCGATATGGATGCCCTTCGAGACGATCACGGCGGATCAGCCGTAGGCGATGAGATCGCCAGTCTTGATGGTGACGAAGACCCGGCCTTCGGCAGCGACCGGGGCTGCGGTCGCCGGGGCGGGCAGCTTCACCGTGTCGCGCGGCGTGCCGGTGATCGCGTCGAGGGTCGCCATCTCGCCATGATTGCTGACCAGCACGAGGTTGGGGCCGGCGACGATCGGCCCCCACCAGTAGATCGGGTTGCGCAGCTTCTTCATGTTCTTGAAGGGCGGCATCTGGTGCACCCACTTCACCTGGCCGGTGGTCGAGGAGAGGCAGGCGACTTGCTGATCGGTCGAGAGCTGGTAGATCCAGTCGCCGGCCAGGAAGGGCGTCTGGTCCGTCGCGAAATCCCGTTCCCACAGGCGGCGGCCGGTCGGCAGGTCGATGGAGAGCACGAGGCCGCCGAGGCTGCCGGCATAGGCGCGATCGCGATGGATGACGGGCATGCCGACGATCGCAGAGAGCTGCGACAGGCCCGTCCCGGTCGCGCCCAGATTGTCCGACCACAGCACCTCGCCGCTCACCACGTTGAGGGCGAGGAGATCACCGGAGGCGAAGCCCGCGAGGACGACGGAGCCGGAGACGGCCGGCGCGGGCAGGCCGAGAATGGAGGTCTGGACCTGGCGGGCCTGGCGCGTCCAGATGATGTCGCCCTTCTCGGCGTCGAGGCCCACGATGGAGCTGTCGATCAGGCTGACGAAGAGCTTGCCTTCGGCAATGCTCGGTGCCGAGCGGGCGGGCGAGCCGACGGGCTTGCGCCACAGGATCTTGCCGGTCCGCGGATCGAAACGCAGCACTTCGCCGAACCCGGTCGCGGCGAAGAGCGCGCCATTGTCGGCGCTCACGCCGCCGCCGACGTCGAAGCTGCGGGAACCCTTCGGCCGCACCGGCGTGCTCCAGAGCTGGCTGCCGTCCTTGATGGCGAAGGCGCAGACCTCGCCCCGAGCACTCATGGTGAAGACGGTGCCAGCCACGATGACGGGCGGGCAGGGGATGCGCTGGCGGTAGGCAGTGCCCTCGCCGATGTCGGCAGACCAGAGCCGGTTCAGCATGGAGGGCGCCGCGACGATGCCGGGATCATGCGCGGCGTTGCCACCCTGCTGCGCCCAGTCGAGCCCCGCGACGGGCGCAGGCAGCGTAACCGGCTGGGTGAGGCTCGTGTCGACGTTGAGGGCGGTGGAGCCGCCCATGACATCGATGCGCTTGCCAGGCAGCGGCGGTGTCTCGTCGCCGCCGATGAAGCCGCAGCCGGCGAGCGCCAGCGGCAAGCCGAAGGCCGCGGCGCGGCGGAGGGCGGCGCGCCGGGTCAGGCCGGCGGGTTCGGCGGCTGCATCGAAGGCGGTGCGGTCAGTGCGGTCGGTCGTGCGGCTCATGCTGGGCGCCAATCTCTTCGAGTAGAGTCGTGGTCTCAAGGGTCTTCGGATGGGCAGGACCCGCTATTGCGGAGGCGGCGCGCCGAGGGCCTGGGCCATGGCATTGGCCATGTTGCGCATGTCGGCCGGGGTCGAGACGTCATCCGCGACGGACTGGAAGGTCTTGATCGCGCCCGGAACGTCCCCGGTGCGGATGCTGAGCAGGGCCAGGTATTGCAGCGCGATCGGCCGCCAGGCGTTGCCTTCCGCCGACAGCGGCCCGAGCCGGGCCTGGATCAGGGAGGGTTCGGCGGTTTCCAACTCGTGAGAGGCCCAGCTCAGCGTCGCAACCTGGCGCAGCACGGGGCTGATGTTGCCGTCGTTCATCAGACCGCCCCAGATCGCCTCCGCATCCTTGGTCTTACCGGAATCGGCGAGAAGGCTGGCCTGGTTGAGCTTCGCGAGGGTCGCGTAACCCCCCGGTGCGGTCTTTGCGATGGCGGCGAACTGGTCGGCCAGGGCGGCGCGGTTGGCGGCCGAGCCCCGCTGGGCGGCCTCGTCGAGCACGTGGATGAAGCCTACGGCAGCCCGGGCATCCTGCCGGCCCTGATACCAGAGCCAGGTCTGCCAAGCGGCGACGCCGATGATGACAAGGCCGACGAGGGCGGCGAGCGCCATGCCGTATCGCCGGGCGAAACGCGCCATGCGCTCCGCCCGGAGATCGTCCTCGACCTCGTCGAAAATATCGACCACGCTGTGACCTCCGGCATCCTCTTGAGGTTCGCCCCCGATTCCCTGCAGCTTCAGCCGGGGCCAGGCGCGAACGGCGGCGGACCATAGCGGCGGCGTGAGGCGCGCGCAAACCTGCAGGGAGAACCGGAAGGCATGTCCGGCACGGCCTATGATTTCAAGCTGACGACGCTGAGCGGAGAGGCGTACCCGCTGGACGCGCTGCGTGGGCGACCACTGCTCGTCGTCAATACCGCCTCCAAATGCGGCTTCACTCCGCAATATGCCGAGCTGGAGGCACTGCAGCAGCGCTGGGGGCAGGCGCCGAACGGGCTCGTCATCATCGGCGTGCCGAGCAACGACTTCGGCAATCAGGAGCCGGGCGAGGCGGCTTCCATCGGCGCCTTCTGCACACGCAACTACGGCGTGACCTTTCCGATGATGCAGAAGGCTCATGTGAAGGGGCCGGATGCTCTGCCACTGTTCCGCTGGCTCGCCACGGAAGGCGGCTTCCTGTCACGCCCCCGTTGGAATTTCTACAAATACCTGATCGGGCGGGACGGGCGCCTAAAGAGCTGGTTCGTCAGCACGACACGCCCGGGCTCCGACAAGGTGGCCCGGGCGATCGCCGCAGTGGTGTGAGCCCGAGGGATCAGCTCCGGAACGCGACGAGCCGGCCCTGCGGCTCGCCCAGCACCTCGTCCTCGCGCATGACCGTGCGGCCGCGGACGATGGTGGCGACCGGCCAGCCCTGGACGGTCTGGCCGACGAAGGGGCTCCAGCCGCAGGGGCTCGCGATCCAGCTTTCCTCGATGGTTCGCCGCTTGTTCATGTCGACGAGCGTGAAGTCCGCGTCATAGCCGCGGGCGATGCGGCCCTTGCCGAGCACGCCGTAGACCCGCGCCGGCCCCGCGCACATCAGATCGGCAAGCCGGAGCAGCGACAGGCGGCCGGCCGAGACATGGTCCAGCATCAGCGGCACGATGGTCTGCACGCCGGTGAGGCCGGCGGCCGTGGCAGGCCAGGGCTTTTCCTTGGCCGCGCGGGGATGCGGCGCATGATCGGAGCCCACGACGTCCACCATCCCATCCCGCACGGCGGCCCAGGCCGCTTCCCAATGCCGCTTGTCACGGATCGGCGGGTTCATGACGGCATAGGGGCCGAGCCGGTCATAGGCATCCGGCGCCCATTGGGTGAGATGGTTGAGCAGAACCTCGACCGTCGCGATGTCTCTGTAGTCGGCGAGATAGTCCAGCTCCTCGGCGGTCGAGACGTGGAGGATATGCGCCGGACGCCCGGTCTTGCGCGCCAGCGCCATGAGCCGGCGCGTGCCGAGGAAGGCGGCTTCGACGTCTCGCCACTCCATATGGGCCGCATAGGGCATGCCTTCATGGAACAGGGATTTGCGCTCCCTCAGGCGGTATTCGTCTTCCGAGTGATAGGCGATGCGGCGCCGGCCGGAGCGCATGACGGCTTCCAGCAGCTCATCCGATTCGACCAGCAGGTCGCCGGTGCTGGAGCCGGCGAAGACCTTGATGGCGCAGACGCCGGGCTCCTGCTCGAGCGCTGCGAGATCGGGGATGTTGGTGCGCGCGGCGCCGACATAGAGGCCGAGGTCGCACCAGCTGCGGCCGGCGGCAAATTCCTTCTTCGCGTCGAGATGGCCCTGGCTGGTGATGGAGGGGTTGCCGTTCGGCATGTCGAAGACGGCGGCAAGGCCGCCGAGCACGGCGGCGCGGGTGCCGGACGGGATGTTCTCAACCTCGGGATTGTCCCGCAGATGGGTATGCGCATCGATCAGTCCGGGCAGGACGTGCAGGCCCTGCGCGTCGATCACTTCCTCTGCGGTCGCCGCGCGCGCAGGCGCGATGGTGACGATACGGCCGTCGCGCACCGCGACGTCCGCCTCCACGAGGCCGCCCGGCAGCACCAGCGTGCCGCCGCGGATGATGAGATCGTAGTGCTGGGTCATGCGGCATCCTGTTCCTTGCCTGCAAGAAGCGAGCGTGCGGCCGTCGCCGCAGCCTCGACGGTCAGTGCCTCCATCGGCGCCTTCGCGCGCGGGCCAGGGGCGACGGCGACCGCCGTGCGGCGGCCCGCTGGCGCATATTCGTCCACCGGCGACGGGCCGAACAGCCCCAGCGTCGGCGTGCCGGCGGCAGCGGCCAGATGCATCAGGCCCGAATCATTGCCGACGAAGAGGTCGAGCCGGGCGAGACAGGCGGCGGCCTCCCCGAGCGTGAGCTGGCCACCGAGGTCGATCGCCTCCGGCAGGGCCTCGATCACGGGGCGGGCGAGCGCCGCTTCGGCGTCACCGGGCCCGGCGAAGATGACCGGGCGTGCGCCCGGCAGGGCGGTTTCGGCGAGGTGCTTGAAGAGGGCGATGAAGCGCTCCGGCGGCCAGACCTTGCCGGCCCAGTTGGCGGTGGGGCCAAGGCCGATGAGGGGCACGCCGTCCGGCAAGAGATGCGCAGCGCGCGCGCGATCGGCGGCGGAGGTCCAGGTGACGGGCAGGGGGGCGGGGTCCAGCCCCATGCCCTCGGCGAGCTGCCCGAGGCGTGAGCCGGGGCGCCGGCCCCCCTTCAGGATGCGGCGCTGGCGGGCCCAGAGGAACAGCGCGGTCCCCGAGCCGCGCAGATCGACCACCAGATCCCAGCGATGCCCCAGCACCTGTGCCCAAAGTTTGAACCAGTGGCCGTCCCACCGCATCTTGGGCATGAGGATGAGACGTTCCAGCCGGGGCATGGCCGCGAAAAGGCCCGCTGCCACCGGGCCACAGGCGACCGTGAACCGGCCGGTCGGATAGCGCCGCAGAAGGTCGCTCAGGATGCCCGTGCTGATCACCGCGTCACCGATGCGGGTTGCCGTGATGAAGAGGATTCGCGGGGCTGGGCTGCGCCCCTCCCTTTCGGACCCTTGCAAGCCTAACTTAAACATTTGACACTTGTGGAACCTCTTATCACCCGGCGACTATGACCCATGGACCCCTGCATCTCCACGCCCCGCGCGACCGGTGATGCCGCACCGACCTTCGAAAGAAGAGGAGGTGCGCCCATCTTCGGCGCCCTCGATCTCGGTACGAACAATTGCCGCCTCATGCTGGGCGTCCCGAGCAGCAATGGCTTCCGGGTCATCGAAAGCTTCAGCCGCTCGGTGGGCCTGGGTGAAGGATTGGCCGAGACGGGTCAACTCTGCGATGCCGCGATGGACCGCGCGATGGACGCGCTGCGCTCCTGCGCCACGCGCATCTCACGCTACAAGCTGAGCGGGCTCACGGCCGTCGCGACCGAGGCCTGCCGCAGGGCGGAGAATGGCGCTGCCTTTCTCGACCGGGTGCGTCAGCAGACCGGCCTCGACATCCGCATCATCTCTGGCCGGGAGGAGGCGGAGCTGACGCTGGAGAGCTGCTCGCCTCTGCTGCGCGGCGCCGGCAGCCGGGCGCTGGTCTTCGACATCGGCGGCGGGTCCACGGAAATCGCCTGGGTGCGCCTGGATGGCGGCACGCCCAGCCTGGTCAGCTTCGTCTCCCTGCCCTTTGGCGTGATGACGCTCAAGGCCTGTGGGGGAGAGACCTGCTTCACCCAGCAGGGTTTCGACGCGATGGTCGAGACCGTGGAAGAGAAGCTGTGGGAGTTCGAGGACATCCATCGCATTGGCCGGGAGATCAATCGCGCCGGCGTCCGGTTGCTCGGCACCTCAGGGACCATCACCACCGTCGCGAGCGTCGCGCTTAAGCTGCCGCGCTATCGCCGTCCCCTGGTCGACGGCATTCTCCTGCCGGGGGAAGAGGCGGATGCTGCGGTCGAGACACTGCGCGCGATGGGCCGCAAGGGCTTGGCCGCCCATCCCTGCATCGGAGAGGACCGCGCCGACCTCGTGCTGCCGGGCTGCGCCATCTTCGCCGCCATCCGCTCCGTCTGGCCGACGCCGGAGGTGGGCGTGGCCGACCGTGGCTTGCGCGAGGGCATCCTTCTGCGGCAGATGCGCATCGGGCGCCGCCGCGAGGGCCGCCGGGGCTGCGGCACGCCGTTGCGCCCGGCCATCGCGGCGGCGCCCGCCGGTTGAAGCAAGGCGGATAGAGACATGGCCCAAGGCGGGCAGAAGGGCGGCTCCGATCCCGGCCGCGGCGCGGGGCGCGGCCTCTCGGTCAAGCTCAAGAAGAAGGCGGGGCGTAGCGTCGCGCAGCAGCGCTGGCTGCAGCGCCAGCTGAACGACCCGTATGTGGCGGCCGCCCAGCGGGACGGCTGGCGTTCCCGCGCCGCCTACAAGCTGATCGAGCTGGATGACCGCTTCCGCCTCATCAAGAAGGGCATGCGGGTGCTGGACCTGGGCGCCGCCCCGGGCGGCTGGACGCAGGTTGCCCTGAAGCGCGGCGCAGCCTCCGTCGTCGGCATCGACCTTCTGGACATTCCGCCCATTCCCGGCGCGCACCTGATCAAGGGGGATGCGACCGACCCCGAGAACCAGGAGAAGATCGTCGAACTCCTGGGCGGTCGCCCGGACCTGTTTCTCTCGGATATGGCCCCCAATACTTCGGGCCATGCCTCGACAGACCACATGCGCATCGTGCTGCTGGCCGAGATGGCCTTGGATCTAGCCTTCACCATGCTCAACCCCGGCGGACATTTCGTCGCCAAGCTGTTCCAGGGCGGTGCCGAGAAGCATCTGCTGGAGCCGATGAAGCAGCGTTTCGAGGTGGTGAAGCACGCAAAGCCCCCGGCCAGCCGGAAGGAGAGCAGCGAGCTTTACGTGGTCGCCATGGGCTTCAAGGGGTAGGAGAGAGGTTATTTTCGTCTGGCGAAAATTGCCTTCCCTTTTTTCGTATATACTTAATTTGTGACGGTCACCTTTGATCCGCTGAAGCGCGATCGGACGCTGGCAGAGCGCGGGCTCGACTTCGCGGAGGCCGAACAGCTTTTGGCTGGCGAGGTACTGACCCGCCGGGATGACCGTTTTGATTACGGCGAAAGCCGCTTCATCTCAGCCGGGTATCTTCGGGGTCGGATGGTCGTGATGGTCTGAACCCCGCGCGGCGATGCGGTGCACGTGATTTCCATGAGACATGCCCATGCAAGAGAAGAACACCGCTGGCGCGAGCGGATGGGCCGATCCGGATGATGCGCCTGAATTGGATGAGGCCTTCTTTGCGGAGGCCGATCTCTACCGCCAGGGGCAATTGGTGAAGCGGGGACGCCCCCGCGCCGCCGCACCGAAAGTCCCCATTTCCATTCGTCTCGATGCGGACCTCGTGTCAGGGCTTCGCGCACTGGGTCCGGGCTGGCAGAGCCAGATCAATCAGGCGCTGAAGGAGTGGTTGCGCCAGAAGACCTGAGCGGCCGCTACTCCTCCGCCTCCCAGGGGCTTGCGGTATTGCGGCCCCCGGGCACGGCGACGATCGGCACCTGGCTGCGCCCGGCCCGCGTGCGATGCAGATGCTCCGTCACCCGGAAGGCGAGGAAGACAGCCAGCACGCCAAAGACGACGGACCCTGCCGCCTGACCGATTAGCACGCCCGCCGGCCCGTAATGGCTGCCGATGGCGACGAAGGGGATGGTGCCGAGCGTCGCCCGGCCCCAGTTGAGCACGGTCGCATAGCCTGGGCAGCCGAGATTGTTGAAAGCGGTATTGGCGACGAAGAGCGCCCCAAAGAAAACCATGCCGCCCGCCAGATAGCTGCAGAAGAGGTGCAGTAGTTCGGCCGACACGCCACGGGCCGAGAAAGCGATGGCGAGGCCATCTTGCGCCACGGCGAGGATCGCCCAGGCGATGGCGACCGTTGCCAGCATGAAGAGCAGGGACGCGCGCAGCGCCTCCCGCACCCGGTCCGTCCGCCCGGCGCCGAGGTTCTGCGCCATGATCGGCCCGACGGCCCCGGTGAGCGCGAAGATCACGCCGAAGGCGACGGGCACGATGCGGTCGATCGCCGCCTGGCCCGCGACGGCGGCGACACCGAAGGTCGCCATGGTGTGGGTGACGTAGGAGGAGCCGACGGGGGTCGCCAGATTGGTGAGGATGGCGGGCCCCGCCACCCGCAGGACGCCGTGGAGATCGGCCTTGGCCTGGTCGAAATCCGGGCGGGTCAGCAAGCCCGTGCGCCGCACGAGCCGCAGACCGATGCCGATCATCAGCAGGCGCGAGAGCACGGTGCTGATCGCGGCGCCCTCCAGCCTGAGATGGAGCGCAAAGATGAAGATCGGGTCCATGATGGCGACGGCGATGGCCCCGAAGAGGGTCACGTTCATGGCCGCCCGGGCGGCCCCGGACGAGCGCAGCAGCGCGGCACTCGCCATGCCGAGCGCCATGAGCGGGAAGGACGGCGAGGTGATGAGCAGATACATGGCGGCGAGCGATCGCGTCTCACCCTCAGCATGCAGAAGCCCCAGCAGCGGCTGGCGTACCGCCGCGCTGCCGAGACCGAGGACGAGGGTCACGACCGCCATGGCGAGCAGGCTGATCGTTGCGATGCGTGGTGCTTCGCCCGGCCGGTCGCGCCCGATCGCGGCCGAGACCGTCGCGCCGATGCCGATGGTGAGGCCGATCGCGATGGAAATCTGGAAGAAGCCGATGGCACCCGCGAAGCCGACCGCGGCAGCCACCGCCTTGTCGCCGAGGCGGGAGATGTAGAAGAAATTCAGCAGATCAACGGCGAAGACGGAGACGAGGCCGATAGCGCCGGTGAGCGCCATGACCACGACATGGCGCATGATGGAGCCGCTGACGAAGCGGGCACCGGCGCCGCCGCGGCCCGAGGGGGGTGGTTTCGCCATCTCGGGCTTCCTTGTCTTCCTGCGCAGGCGGCCTGACCGCCGAGACATAGCGGCAACCGGGCGAGGCGGCCAGAGCGTGCGGAACACGCCCATCCTGTCCGCAAACGGCGAGCGCGGCGCGCTCGGATCGGCCATTCTGCGGCGTGACAGGCGGGAGACGGACGATGAACAAGATATCCGGCATGGGCCCGGCCGAGTGGGTCATGCTGCTCATCCTCTCCGTGCTCTGGGGCGCCTCCTTCCTCTTCATCAAGCTCGGCTTGCGCGAATTGCCGCCGCTCACCTTCGTCCTCGGGCGGGTCTTCTTCGGCAGCCTGGCTCTGGCCCTCTATCTTGCGGCGCGCCGCATCCCCTTCCCGCGGGAGGGCCGCATCTGGCGCGCCTTCTTCGGCATGGGGCTGCTCAACAACCTCATCCCCTTCACCCTGATCTTCTGGGGCGAGACGCGCATCGGCGGCGGCCTCGCTCCCATCCTCAACGCCACGACGCCGATCTTCTCCATCCTGCTCGCCCATGGCCTGACGGCGGACGAGAAGATCACGCCGCGGAAATTCGGCGGCATCCTGCTCGGCTTCTGCGGTGTCGTCGTGCTGATGGGCGGGGGCGTGCTCGCCCATGCCGGCGGCGCCTTCACCGGCATGCTGGCCTGCCTCGGCGCTGCCTTCTCCTATGGGTTGGCGGGCGTCTTCGGGCGGCGCTTCCGCCGTATGGGCGTGCCGCCCACGGTCGGCGCCTTCGGGCAGACTGCCGCAGCAACCTGCATGATGCTGCCGATCGCGCTCGCAGTAGACCAGCCCTGGCACCTGGCGATGCCGGGTCCGCTCACCTGGCTCGCGGTGGCGAACGTCGCCCTCGTCTCCACCGCCCTCGGCTATATTCTGTTCTTCCGCATCCTCAGCGCCGGGGGTGCCGTCAACAGCTCGCTGGTCACCTTGCTGGTGCCGGTGAGCGGCGTGCTGCTCAATGCGCTTTTCCTCGGCGAGCGGCTGGGCGCCACGGAGCTTGCCGGCATGGCGGCCATCACCCTGGGCCTGATCGTCATCGACGGCCGGCTCTTCACCCGTCTTAAGGGGCGGCACCCCTCCGCCGCCTGAGGGGCGCGGTCACTCAGAACTCGACATGCGCTTTGAGGCCGAGCACCACGGCATTGGCGATGCTGGTCTGGGCGTTCGGGTGCATCACATACTGGAAGTCCGGCATCAGGTTGATGCCGCGATAGACGTGGATGTCGTAATTGGCTTCGAGGATTTCCTCGTTCGTCTGCACGCCCGTCGCGTCGTTGCTGTAGGGCACGCCATAGGCCTGTTCCAGCTGCTCGGCGCTGGTCAGGTCGCCGCTGATCTTCTGGTAGATGAAGAGCAGGCCGACCGTGTCCTGCGGCCTCGCCTTCCAGAAGCCCTTGTCGAGCAGCCCGACATAGGCCTCGTCCTGATAGACGATGGTGGAGGGGTTGCTGTGCATGTAGCCCAGCATGCCGATGAGCCCGGCATCATCGCCATCGCCCTGGCGCAGCAGCATCTGGTCGAAGAGGGCCCAGAACTGCCAGCGGTCCCGCTTCTCGGGCCCCGCTGCTCCGGGGATGTCGCTCTCGAAGGAGGCATAGGGCGCGCTGTTGTAGCCGAAGCCGAGCTTGTAATGGCCGACCAGATGATCCGGCCCGAAGCTCGGCTCCCAGGCCGCTTCCACGGGCACTTCGATGCCGTTGTACTGGCTCGCATCGATCTGCCAGCCGGTGCGGTCTTGCGGCACGGTGTAGAGGTAGGGATCGACCCCGAAGACGCCGGCCTGGATATAGGTCTCGGCCGTCGGCTTCACCCGCACCCGGCCGCCCAGCGTCGCATCCGGCCAGGCGGAGAAGCCGTTATTGCCGCCCGAAAGCTCCTTCGGATTGCCGCAGAGCCCATTATTCATGAAGTTGCAGTTCAGTGGGGAAGCCGCAAAGTCGTTGCCGACCGGGAAGTAGCCGGCGGCCATGTCCAGCTTGCCGTTCATCAGCGCTTCCTCCCCGTAGATATAGACGAGGTGGAAGGCGACATCGCCGCCTGCGCCGTAGATTTCCTGCACCGGCATCAGGTTGTCGCCAAAGGCGGCGCTCGTGTTGTTGCCGGCGCGGTTGACGACAACCATGTGGGTCGAGAAGCCGGTGATGCCGGCGAGCTTCTGCCAGTCGACGTCCAGCTCCAGCGCGCGCTGGTCGGCATAGTCGAGCGCGCGGCGCGTGCCGCCCGAGACGTTGCCCGCGGTCTCCGAGGTGTAGTCGAACAGGAGATTGATGCCGAGGCGGCCGAGATCGGTGCGCACCCCGCCCCAATCGCCGAAAAGATGCTCGGGATTGGGAAAGCTGTCGGAGGGGGTGGAACTGGGCGGCGTCTGGTTCAGGGTCTTGCTGGCGCCGAGACCGACACCGCTGTTCGTCGCCTGAGCCTGGGCCGGCCCCGCGAAGCTCGACACGGTGCCGGCGAGAAGCGCCAGCGCGGCCGCTCCCTGAATGAATGCGCGTCGCATGGCAGCAGCCCTCCTCATCATGCCGGATGACAATTCGGTAAGTCTTTGTATTCGGCAAGTGGGCGCGTTGGACGCCCGGGCTACGGCGGAGCAGGGCTGCTCCGCGCACCCTTTCCTTGCGCTGCAGCAGGGGGCGGAGTATCCGGCACCGCCAAGGTTTCGCAAGGAAGTGAGGCAGGCCATGGCATCCGGTGAGTTGACTCCCGACAGTGCAATCGAACAATCGCTCGATATCCGCCGCCAGGTGGTGAGCCGCCCGCCGGTCGAGGAAGCGCTCGCCTTCGACGACGTGCTGCTCGTGCCGAACTACTCCCAGGTGCTGCCCGCGACCGTCAGCACCGCCAGCCGCTTCACCAAGAACATCACCCTCAACATCCCGATCGCGGCGGCCGCCATGGACACGGTGACCGAGAACGCGATGGCGATTGCCATGGCCCAGCTCGGTGGCATCGGCGTCATCCACAAGAACCTCTCGATCGAGGAGCAGGCGGATCAGGTGCGCCGCGTGAAGCGCTTCGAATCCGGCATGGTCGTCGATCCCGTGACCATTCATCCGGATGCGACGCTGGCCGATGCCCGCGCCCTGATGGCCGCCAACCGCATCAGCGGCATTCCGGTGGTGGAGCGCGGCACCGGCAAGCTCGTCGGCATCCTCACCAATCGCGACGTGCGCTTCGCGACCGATCCGGCACAGCGCGTCTCCGAGTTGATGACGCATGATCGGCTGATCACCGCGCTCGAAGGCACCAAGCCCGAAGAAGCGCGCACGCTGCTGCACAAGAACCGCATCGAAAAACTCATCATCGTCGATGAGGCCTATCGCTGCGTCGGTCTCGTAACCGTCAAGGACATGGACAAGGCCGAAGCCTATCCGCTCGCCAACAAAGACGAGATGGGCCGCCTGCGCGTGGCCGCCGCAACCGGCGTCGGGCCGGATGGCGAGGCGCGGGCGAAGGCGCTGATTGCAGCGGGTGTGGACGTCATCGTCGTCGACACCGCGCATGGCCATTCCCGTGGGGTTCTCACCTCCGTCGAGACCATCAAGCGCTTCTCCAATTCCGTCGAAGTCGTCGCCGGCAACGTCGCGACGCCGGACGGCGCGGAAGCGTTGATCGATTCGGGCGCGGATGCGGTGAAGGTCGGCATCGGGCCGGGCAGCATCTGCACCACCCGCGTCGTCGCCGGCGTCGGCGTGCCGCAGTTCTCGGCCGTGCTGGAAACCGCTGCCGCCTGCCGCGCGCTGGGCGTGCCGGCCATCGCCGATGGCGGCATCCGCACCTCGGGCGACGTCGTGAAGGCGATCGCGGCCGGGGCCAGCGCCGTCATGATCGGCAGCCTGCTGGCTGGCACCGACGAAGCGCCGGGCGAGGTCTTTCTGTATCAGGGCCGCAGCTACAAGGCCTATCGCGGCATGGGCTCGATCGGCGCCATGGCGCGGGGCTCTGCCGACCGCTACTTCCAGCAGGACATCAAGGACCAGCTCAAGCTGGTGCCGGAAGGGATCGAAGGCCAGGTCGCCTACAAGGGCCCGGTCTCGGCCGTGGTGCATCAGCTGGTCGGCGGGCTTCGTGCCGGCATGGGCTATGCGGGCAGCCCGGACATCGCCGAGCTGCAGCGCAGCGCGCGCTTCCGCCGCGTCACCAATGCGGGCCTGCGCGAAAGCCATGTGCATGACGTGACGATCACCCGCGAAGCGCCGAACTACCGCCGCGACTGATCCTTACCTTCCCTCGCGCGCGTAAAGGCGGCCCGAAATGACACCCAATGCCCGTTTCGCGGCCGCCATCGCCTTGCTTGAAGCGATCGCGGCCGCGCCCCGCAAGCCGGCCGATGCGGTGGCGAATGATTTCTTTCGCAGTCGCCGCTACATCGGCGGCGGTGACCGGCGCGCCGTCTCCGACCAAGTGTGGACCGTCCTGCGCCACCAGCGGCGCATCACCTGGTGGATCGAGCGGGCCCAAGGCCAGCCGAGCCCGCGGCTTCTGGCGGCGGCCGCGGCCGTGCTCTCCGGCCAGATCTATGGCGATGTCGTCGCCATGTTCTCCGGCGGCCGCTATGCGCCCGAACCGATGGAGGCAGAGGAGGCGGAGACGTTGCGCCGCCTCAAAGGCCATACCTTCGAGCACTCCGCCATGCCGCCGGCCGTGCGCTTCGAGGTGCCGGACTGGATCTTTCCCCTGTTGGAGGAGCGGTTCGGGGCCGAGACGGCGCGCGAGCTGGACGCCATGCTGACCCCGGCGCCGCTCGACCTGCGGGTGAACCTGCTGCGCGGCACGCGTGAGCAGGCGATGCGCGCGTTGGCGCGGGAAGGCATCACCGCGAAACCCGGTCCTCTCAGCCCCTGGAGTCTTCGCATCGAAGGCCGCCGCCCGGTGGTGACGGGCGAGGCCTTCCAGAGCGGCCTCGTCGAAATTCAGGACGAGGGCAGCCAGATCGTGGCGCTGCTGGCCGAGCCCCGGCCCGGGCAGCGGGTGCTGGACTATTGCGCGGGCGCCGGTGGCAAGACGCTCGCCATGGCGATGATGATGGAGAACAAGGGCCACATCCTCGCCTGCGACACCTCGGCGCCGCGCCTTGAAGGTGCCGTGCGGCGGTTGCGCCGCGCCGGAGTTCACAACGTCGAGCAGCATTTGCTGGGCGAGGGGGACGGCAAATGGGCCAAGCGCCGCCGCGAGACCTATGACCGCGTGCTGGTGGATGCGCCCTGCACCGGCACCGGCACCTGGCGCCGCAACCCCGATGCGCGGGGGCGGCTCACGGAAGGCGACCTCGCCGATTTAGTGGAAAAGCAAGCGACGATCCTGCAGGATGCCGCACGCTTTCTGAAGAAAGGCGGGCGGCTGGTCTATGCCACCTGTTCCATCCTGCCGGCGGAAAACGAGGAGCAGGTGCGCCGCTTCCTGGAGACGAATCCGGATTTTGCGCTGACGGAGCCCGAGGGGGCGGAGGCGCTGGCGCTGGCCCGAGCTGGCCAGGTGCGGCTGACCCCGGCAGTGCACGGCACCGACGGCTTTTTCGCCGCGGTCTTTGAACGCCGATGAGTCTCGTCCGGCCCGCCCGTGCTGCGGACGGAGCCGGCATCGCGGCCGTCCACGTCGCCGCCTGGCGCAGCGCCTATGCCGGGCTGGTACCGGATCGCACGCTCACCGGCCTCTCCGCGCCGCGTCAGGAAGGCTATTACGCCCGCCTCATCCGCAGCGGCCATGTGGTGCAGGTGGCCGAGCCGCCGGCGGGGGAAGCGGGGGCGCCGCCCATCATCGGCTTCGTCACCGCCGGCATCGTGGCCAGTGCGCCGCTGGCCGATGGCGAGATCGAGACCCTCTACGTGCTGGATGATTACCGCGAGCAGGGCGTGGGCCGCGCGCTGATCACCGCGGCAGCGCGCGATCTGGCGGCGGCAGGCTGCCGCAGCCTCGTCGTCTGGGTGCTGAGCCAGAACCCCAGCCGGTGGTTCTACGAGCATCTGGGCGGCGTGCGGGCGGCCGAAGGCCGCGTGCGCGTGGGTGGCGAGGTGCTGGAGCAGACCGCCTTCCTGTGGAACCCGATCGACCGGCTGATCGCGCCCGCAAGCTAGGAGCCTTGCGCGCGAATCGCTTGCTCCGCGCCGCTTACGCGTTCATATCGCGACATGGCACAGATCACCGCAGACCGTATCCTCATCCTCGATTTCGGCAGCCAGTTCACGCAGCTGATCGCCCGCCGCGTGCGCGAGAGCGGCGTCTATTCCGAAATCTGGCCCTTCAACACCGATCCGCAGAAGATCGCCGATTACGCGCCACGCGGCATCATCCTCTCGGGTGGGCCGGCCTCGGTGACGGAAGAGGTCTCGCCCCGCGTGCCGGACATCGTCTTCGAGATGGGCGTGCCGGTCTTGGGCATCTGCTACGGCCAGCAGGCGATGTGTGCGCAGCTGGGCGGGCAGGTGGAAGGCCATGATCACCGGGAATTCGGCCGCGCCTATGTGACGGTGACCGAGCCTTGCGCGCTCTTCGACGGCATCGGCGAGGGTGACTGGCAGGTGGGCGCCCGCGAGCAGGTGTGGATGAGCCATGGCGACCGGGTGACGCGCATTCCGCCCGGCTTCCGCGTGGTCGGCACCAGTGACGGTGCGCCCTTCGCTGCCATCGCCGATGACGAGCGGCGCTATTATGGCATCCAGTTCCATGCCGAAGTCGCGCATACCCCGCATGGCGCCGCCATCATCCGCAACTTCACCCATGCGGTGGCCGGTTGCGCGGGGGACTGGACGATGGCGAGCTTCCGCCAGACGCAGATCGAGACCATCCGCCGCCAGGTCGGCACGGGGCGCGTCATCTGCGGCCTCTCCGGCGGTGTGGATTCCGCGGTGGCCGCGGCTCTGATTCATGAGGCGATCGGTGACCAGCTCACCTGCATCTTCGTGGACCACGGCTTGCTGCGCGAGAAGGAGGCCGAGCAGGTCGTGGAACTGTTCCGCGGCCGTTTCAACATCAACCTCATTCACCGCGACGCTTCCGAGATGTTCCTGGGCGCGCTCGAAGGCGTGGACGACCCGGAGCGCAAGCGCAAGATCATCGGGGGACTCTTCATCGACGTCTTCGAGGAAGAGGCCGCGAAGCTGGGCGGCGCCGACTTTCTGGCGCAAGGCACGCTCTATCCAGACGTGATCGAGAGCGTGAGCTTCACGGGCGGGCCGTCCGTCACCATCAAGTCGCACCACAATGTCGGCGGCCTGCCGGCGCGGATGCGCATGAAGCTGGTGGAGCCTTTGCGCGAACTCTTCAAGGACGAGGTGCGGCTGCTGGGCCTCGAACTGGGCCTGCCGCACAGCATGGTGGGCCGCCATCCCTTCCCGGGGCCGGGCCTCGCCATCCGCATTCCGGGTGCCATCAGCCGCGAGAAGCTCGATCTGCTGCGCCGCGCGGATGCGATTTTCCTCGAAGAACTGCGGCTCAACAATCTCTACGACGCGATCTGGCAGGCTTTCGCCGTACTGCTGCCGGTACGCAGCGTCGGCGTGATGGGCGACGGCCGCACCTATGACCTCGCCTGCGCGCTGCGCGCGGTGACGAGCACCGATGGCATGACGGCGGATGTCTATCCCTTCGAGGTCTCCTTCCTCACTCGCGTCGCCAGCCGCATCGTCAACGAGGTGCGCGGCATCAACCGCGTGACTTACGACATCACCAGCAAGCCGCCCGGCACGATCGAGTGGGAATGATCCCGCGTCTGGCATCAACCAGCACTGACGAGCACTAAAGCACGGAAAATCCCGCAAAAAAGCGGGATTTTTGCTGTTTGAGGTGGCATCGTCCGGCACCTTCCGGTATCGCCAAGCACGGATTTTTTGTGGCATAGTGAATGGCATTGAGTGACTTGAATGCCATGAGTAGGACTCCATACCATGCGCCCTTTGATTTAGGTTCATGGTATGAAGGCCAGCTAAAGTGCTGATTAAAAAGCGAATTATCGCTTCTTTATGGTCCGCGCCGCGCATGGTATTCCAGGCGGGAGTTCTGCGACACCATGCTGACCGACACCAAGCTGCGGAACCTCAAGCCCGGCGAGAAGCTTTTTAAGGTTAACGATCGTGATGGGCTGTACGTGGCCGTCACGCCCGCGGGCTCAATTTCCTTCCGCTACAATTACGCCATCCACGGCCGACAGGAGACGTTGACCTTCGGGCGTTATGGGGTGGGCGGTATCACGCTGTCAGAGGCGCGGGAGCGATTAGGCGAGGCCAAGAAGCTGATTGCCGCAGGCAAATCACCCGCCAAGGAGAAAGCGCGAGACAAGGCACGAATCAAGGACGCGGAGACCTTCGGCGCCTGGGCTGAGCGGTGGCTGCGTGGCTATCAGATGGCGGAATCCACCCGCGATATGCGGCGCTCGGTGTATGAGCGCGAATTAAAGCCGAGGTTCAGCAATCAGAAGCTCGTGGAGATCACCCATGAAGACCTGCGGGCACTGACGGATGCCATTGTCGAGCGCGGCGCGCCCGCAACGGCGGTCCATGCCCGTGAAGTGATGTTTCAGGTCTATCGATGGGCCATTGAGCGGGGCCAGAAGGTGGAGAACCCGGCCGAGCTGGTGCGACCGACGACGATCGCCAAGTTCGAGCCACGCGATAGGGCTCTGACACCCGACGAAATCGGGCTGATGTACCAATACATGGAACGCATCGGCACCACGCCGTCTATTCGCGCCGCGGCGAAACTGCTTCTCCTGACGATGGTCCGCAAGAGCGAACTGACAAATGCAACCTGGAGTGAGGTCAATTTCAGCCAGGCGCTATGGACCATCCCGAAGCAGCGGATGAAGCGGCGCAACCCACACCTGGTGTTCCTCTCGCGGCAGGCCTTGGACATCTTCATCGCCCTAAAGACGTTCGCGGGGGGCTCGGATTATGTGCTGCCATCCCGGTACGATACCGATTCACCGATGAGCAGCGCGACGCTCAACCAGGTGCTGACGCTGACGTACCGGTTAGCTCAGAAGGAGGGAAAGCCTCTCGCTAAATTCGGTCCGCACGACCTACGCCGCACGGCTAGCACATTGCTGCACGAGGCTGGCTACAACACCGATTGGATCGAGAAGTGTCTTGCTCATGAGCAGCAGGGTGTGCGAGCGGTCTACAACAAGGCCGAATATCGGGAGCAACGGGCGGCTATGTTGCAAGATTGGGCGGATATGGTTGACGAATGGACGCATAAAAATGGGCAAAAACTCAAAACGTAATAGGAACTATTTGTGGGATGGAGGAACTTCACTGACTTAAGCAGTCTGAAAATCCGCTTTGCGCCCACCCCGGTTGGCCGACCTTCCTTAGGACGTTCTCCAAAGTCGATACTCGTGGTCGCGCGACGGGCCGACCGGTTTGGGGGGCGACGGTCTGGTTTTGGATCAGCAGCGCGCTTAGCAGGAGTTGCGCCTACGGCCGGTTTGAGGTCGATAACGGCCTGACCGCTTTGGAAAGCAACGGGCGAAAACGGACCGCCGGCGAATTAGTCCTCTGAATTGCCAATCACCGCTAGGAATAGGTAGAAAGCGGCGTCGTTAACTAGCGCCCACAATACGCGATAGAGGTAATCTTTGGCAGGTCCAATCTAATACAGCGTAATCAGCCGTAGCACCCTCTCGGCGGGTCGATATTCAAGAGCGGCAAGGACGCGAGTTGGCCCTCTCCCTTGGGCCGCTTGAATTTCCACAATCACGTTAAATTTGACCACATTGTGCTCACTATTGAACGAAAGGTTGTAGATATAGCTATCATTGACCTTAGCACGGATGATCGCAGCCAGGTCATCGCTGCCGACGGCGGTAAGGCCTGCGCGAGACATTGAGCCTGCCTTCATAGTCTTGAGATACTCGAGCTTCGCATCGTCAACCTGAATTTCGAAGTCATCGAGCGGTAGAGGGGCCATGCTAACGGCATTCAAGGCGAAGTGCGTGTCAGATTCGAAACCGGAGAATACTGGCCGCTCAATCTTGTAGGAGAGCAGCACGCCCATGAGATCGTCTGAAAGGCTACGGCACTTGAAACCATTTTCTTCAAACGGATAACCGATCATGTTGATATCTTCGGTGTTGTCACGGTCTGGCTCGTGGCCTTGAAGAATGATCTTCCCGTGTTTGACAAAACTATTCACGAGCATTGTCGATAGATAAATCTTGAAGCGAGAAATATAGGTCATCTCAGCTAGGCCAACATAGGCCTCATAGTTCTGCAGACTTCTATCAAAACGCTCAACCATCGCGTCAGTAAGATTATTGATATAGACGATGAAAAACTGCGTCGGATGTTTAAATTCGACATTACGTCTCAATTCAACAGCCTCTTCAAAGGCGTCGAAGAGCTGATCCATCTCGCCGGGCCGATCCAGGTAATCTCCGACAAGGATGCTATGATTGCTATTTCTGTCGAAGAGAGGAATCACGCGCTGGAAAATATCTTTGCTATACCAACTGGATTGGATAGCCAAGCTATCAAAAACGAACGCTATCTCCCTGCGCTGGCGATCGGGTACGAGTGCACTTTTGAGCGCATCGTAGCTGATTTCCTTAAGCGTCAATGCCTCTTCAACGGCGTATCTTAAGCTTTGAATTTCGTAAAACATGCGCTCGGGGGAAAGCTTGAAATAGTCTCGCATGACCTCAAGCATCACGTGATCGCGGGCATTTAAAGTGTGAATGGAGTTTGTGCTCATACGACTATGAAACCTACCTATATGAACGGAGGTCTACAGTCCTATATTATATCGGCAATCTCAACTGTCTGAAACGGGGCGGAGAGCGGTCGCTTCCGCCAGCCGGCTGAATTTCGGCTTTCGGGATCTGGCGATCAGCTTCCGACTGGCTGGGGTGGGTCGATAGCTGAGATTCCACCTCCGACAGTATTGTTCGCTCGTCCGTGGCGTCCATCTGAAACCCGACGGTCGGCTCCCGGCCCCATTCAGCCATTGCATCTGATCAGCTCTGCACTTTTGCGGGGAAATCCGTGACGCAGAGGAGAATTATCACGTATCTCCGACGCGTGGTGTCCCACAGCTGTGTCCAGCTTGGCTCGTGCCACCGGCAATGTATCGCAGGGCGTGTGTGCTGATGATCAAGGAGACGATCGCGATGGGCGCTCCGTCTGTTTCTTTCCACGCCGCCTAATGGCAGCTGAAACGGCTTGGCGAGATATCCCGAGCTGTCGCGCTATCTTGGCTTGGCTCATTTTTCCTTCGGTCAACAAACTTTCGATCATGCTGGTGGGCGACATTTTGAGAGCTTTCAGCTTACGGAATGCTTCTCGTCGAACATAGGCGAGGGTTTCAATGTCCCAGTCTGGATGCGAGGAACGCCGAAATACTTGTTGCCATGTTTGCTCGATCAATTTTTCATATTCTGTAGTGAACCTTCTATCGCGCTGATATGCCTGGCGTGCCTCTTTGCTCCGCCTAGGGTTATGTACTTCGCAATAAAGTTTGCTGGCCTTCGCAGACCCAACTGCCTGGCTGGGCAGCTTCGTAAGTCTGACGACTTCGCCATACCGCGCCCATTCCGACAAAAGCATTCGCCTTTCAACGTGCTCGTGAAATCCTTCTACTGACCGGTCGCCGCGCATCTCTACGACGTCGCAGTAGTTGCGCCACATGCGTGCAGCCTGATATGGGCCAAGCTCGCCGTTGAGAGCCTGCTCGTATCTCATCACCAGAGCATCCGTTCGATTACGAGCGGCTTCACGAATTGCGCCGGTAATGGGAACAATTTTTGCGTTCCCGTCGGACAGCCTTTTTACAACCGCAAGCCTGTCTAAGGTCGTCGAATATTCGGTTGGGCGCCAGCAAAGGTCGCAGAAGCACCAGGCTTGGGCGTCGCGTAGCTTGGCTCGGATTCGATGCGACGAAGTCTCCGACACTAGAACAAACCGCTCAAGGTGAGGGTCAAATGCAGGCCAGGATTTCTGTGGTGATGCCATGGCAGATAGCGTAGCCCGAATGACAACTTTGTTCTAACTATTTTTCGGCTTTTGGCTGGCACAGACCGGTATCGTCACGCATCTGAATGACTTCGACGGAGAGCCGGAATGGAGAAAGCAAGTAAAACCCTGATCGGCCGAAGGCAGCTCCATGCGATGATCCCGCTGGCCGAGCGGACCATTTTCAATATGGAGCGCCGAGGAGAATTTCCTCGCCGCATCGCGCTGAGTAGCCGGAAGGTTGCTTGGGATCTGGCGGAAATCGAAGGATGGATCGAGGCGCGTAAATCATCGGGCCTCCAGGCTACGCGGCCTGGCTCGCTTTGAGTGGGAGGTCAGCGCATCGATATATTCAGGTAGGATCTGCTGGAGGTGCGGGACGAGGCCGACCGGAAATACCTAGGCGCAGCCTTGGACCGCCTTGCCGATAGTGTCGGCGCGAATGATTGCCCGCGGGTGCAGCAAGCTTACAATTCGGTGCGACGGCCTCCCCGAACGGATGCACAAGCCGATTTCTTTGTCCCGAAGCTTTACGATGTTGGAACTCGTGACAGTCGCAGCATCATGGACGTGGCTGTGTTTCGTCTCTCAAAAGATAAGAAACAGCCGGGCGGCATTATTCGTTACGAACTGGCGGATGGCTATGTCGAGGTCAAAGCTGGTGCAGACGGTATGGCATCGGTGTGGGATTACGACATTGTCCTGATGCTAGTTTCTCATCTGACCGATGCGATGAACCGCTACCGCGAAGGGAAGGGTGAGAAGCCCAGCCGGGTATTCCGGCCGCATATCAGTGAAATCCTCAAATTCTCCCGAAAGGGAGATGGCACTCGCCAATTTGAGCAGGTCGAGGCGGCTTTGGCGCGTCTCCAAGGAACGATCATCAAAAGCGTACGGAACATCTCGTGTTTGGGACAGCGCTTTCGGCGCGAAGTGGAGTCTGAAGGACTTATTGGCCACTATCGTGTGGTATCACGCACAGATACGGGCAGAGTAGCTGTTGTTGAGATAGAGGCTCCATCCTGGATTTATCGGGAGGTCACCGAGGGCAAACGGCCCGATGTATTGGCGATCCACCCCGACTATTTCCTGATCGAGCCTGGCGTTGGTCGCTTCGTCTACCGCCTTGCACGCCGAGCTGCCGGTCAAAGCAGGGCCGTATGGGCATTCCGGACAATCTTTGAACGCAGCGGCAGCAACGCCGCCTTCAAAGAGTTCTGCCGCATCCTCCGCCGGATCATCGCAGCGGATGATCTGCCAGAATATCAGTTACGGGAGGAGGCGGGGCAAAACGGCCCATTGCTGCTCATGCAGCATCGGAATGCGGTAGCCGAATAGCGCTAGGCCAAAGGCGGCGCTGAAGGCCGCCGCAAACCATTTTTGATGTCCAGCTACAGCCAGGCGCTAGGCGTTCGTCCTGTCCTGTGGATACGCCGTCTATCACCCACCACTTACCGTCTATCACCCACCGATCACCGTCTATCACACACCAAACACCGTCTATCACCCACCGACCCATTTCATAAAATATTGATTTGAAATGGAAATTCGGCAGTTTTTCGGTCTAAATCTTTTAAAACTTTTAAATCTCTTAAAAATGGTTGCTCTGTGGATAACAGGTCTGAGTTTTACCGGCCGGCCAAGGCTAGATATCTGAAGAACACCAAAAGACGTTTGGCGCCTTAGATTACCTGGATCGCACCATCGGTATGATCGCATGGGGGGCGGTGCCGCTCATCGCGATGGCTGTGTCGTTCGCTGCAACCTTCGATTTAGCCATTCCCGTGAGACTGAAGCTCTGGCGGTGGCTACAGGCTTGTAACCAGCCTCGGCTGCCTTCCTTGCGGTGTCTAACATAGCGATCTGAGGCAAGCCCTCTGGCTGGCCATTTTCGTCCGATGAGAGGTTGTTGGTGGACAAGTTGCCGGTGTCCAGCATGGTGCAGCGGTAGCGGTGGCGTACCCTGGTCATGACGTCCAGATAGGGCTCAACAGGGCCAGACATGTCCTAACACGTCCCAACAAGGCCGAACGCGACCGCTTTCAGTAAGCGGACGATTCTGGACGGATCGGGACGTGTCCGGACATCGCTTTTGCTGGCAAGATGTGCGCCGTATACCTACGCGCGCGAGTTTGGCTTACTCGCCCCCTGTAGGGGCTCGACGCCATGCTCGGTGACACAGTCTGCTGCTGTCGCGTTTAAGGAGGAGATTGTCATGGCAAAGGGGATCGGGAGCACGCGGAGGGATACCAAGCCGAGAGGCAAGCGTCCCTGTGCAGTCTGGGTGACGCCGGAGGAGAGGGAAGGCATCGAGCGGCTCGCTTCGGCCGCGGGACTGTCAATGTCGGCTTATCTGCGGACTTTAGGCCTCAGCTACGAGCCGAGATCTGTTCTCGATGCGGAGCGCGTCGGTGATCTGCTGAAGGCGTGCGGTGATCTTGCCCAATTGGGCGGGGTGTTGAAGCTTTGGCTTGCGGAGCAACCAGGTGAAGGTGGATCCACCGAGGACGTTCGGGCTCTCCTTTGCTCGATGCGTGAGCTCCGAGACACGGTTGCGGACAAGGTGAAGAAAATTGAAGTAAGGAGATAGCGATGGGCGCGTTGCTCTATGGTTTGCTTACGACTGGAGGTGGTTTCGGTTCAGTCTTACTCGCGGCCGTTTGTTGGGACAAATGCGTTGCCGGACGGTACGAACGTCAGCGGCGGGAGAGCAACAACAAGCTAATAAGCTAATAAGCTAATAAGCTAATAAGCTAATAGTATCTGATCGCGTCGCCAGAGGGGACGATTGAGTTCGATAGGCGATGTCAAGAGAACACTGTAGCGACGATGTTTCGCGCCGATCCAGCGGCGGCCGCAGCGGCGCTAGGCACTCTCCTTGTGGAAGGCACACGAGACGGGCTGTTTGTGATTTTCTTCCAGACAGCAAAGGCATTCAGGATATCCCACCAGCGACCGAGCCGACAACGGACCGAAGTCGTTGATGACCGTCCCTTTCGGTGGTTTTGGTCAGGGAAAAAGAACACGCTCCAACGCATCGATCAGCTCGCCCCGTTTCGCATTGGGCAGCTTGGCTAGGTTGTGCTGTTTCCACATGACGGCAGGCAAATGCCGGGCTTCCGGTATCCCGAGAAACCCCCAATCTGGTTCGCCGCGCTTGAAGCCGATAAGGAAGCGCCGATGATCCTCCGGCATGGAGGTGACCATCGTGGCGATGATCGCCTCCCGCGCGGCTTCAAGGTCTTCAAGGGCAACGGTCTCTTCCGTCATGCCGGCGAAGCCTCGCACGAATTCCTCGCGCAGAGGCTTACGGGTTGGGGCGAGAACTTCGGCCATCGGGCGGTTGTGGCTGATGACGTAAACCAGGAAGGCGCGACGCAACGCGTCGCTGATACCCTCGTTTTCCAACAGCGCGCGCACGTCGAATAAGTCACGCGGGTGCTGGCGGTCGAGGGCCGCCACGATCTTGCCCGCATAGAGGTCGGGGAAGGATACGATCTGCGTTTCGGCGAAGCCGAAGGTGTCTTCGACAGCGGGAACCACGGTCATCACAGCGGGATCATAGACCGTACCCCGGAGCACGGGCGTCACCTCGATCTTGATCTGCACGCCGCTCGCCCGAACGATCAGCTTGGTGACGATATTTTCATCGGCGGAACGCGAAGCATTGACTCTCGCGGCGGGGAGGCCCCGCTCGATCCGTTCCTTGATCCGCAGCATGGCGACGTTGATTGCCGCGAGCGATGTGGCCCGATTTTCGACCGGCAGATAGGTCAGGTCGATGTCCACGGAGAGGCGCGGCATATCGCGCACGAACAGGTTGATCGCGGTGCCGCCTTTGAGCGCGAAAGCCCGCTCCTCCGCGACGAAAGGAAGGACGCGGATAAGCAGGGCGACCTGCTGCTGGTATGTGTCCAGGAAGGCCATGAAATTCACGGGCCTCCCAGGTCGGACGGCACGGTGATGTTGTAGCGCCGGTCGAGTTTGCCGCCTTTGACCAGTGCGCGCTTACCCGAACCCAAGTCAACGCGGGATATATCGAGCCGGGATCGCCACGCATGGCGGTGGCGGTCGGCGAAGAAAAGAAAGAGCCGCTTCACCTTCACGTTAGCGCAAGCCTCCAGCAGGGTTTGCAAGCGGCGTGGGCTTAAATCGCTCATCCCTTCCATCAAGGCATCGGCCTGATGGAAGCTCTCATGCTCGGGCAGCTCGTCGAGCAATTCGAGAACGGCGCGCTCCTTGCTGGAATAGCGGATGGGCAAGGTCAGGCCGCCGGCGCTGACCACGACCGGGATTGGCTCGGGCGGCGCGTCGGCATCACCAGGAAACAGCCGCAGGCTGTTGTGCCAATGAAAGATCACGTCGAGCGGCAGGTTCGCCAGCCAGGTTGGCGGGTGCTGGGGCCCGTAAAGATGGACCTCACGCGTCGCCGTCGAAAGATAGTGGGCGTAACCCTGTTGTTCGAGCGCGGTGCGTCCGCCAACGGTCAGTGGGAGGTCCAGCACCGTCTGGAGGGAAACGGCGACCTGCTGCCAGGTGAGCGGCATACGCGACCGGCGGTAGACGCGCCGGGCGGGGCTCTCGAGCCACCCACCCCGAACATATTGGCTGCGCAGCGCCGACGAATAGCCATGAGCCTCCATCCAGGCAGCATCGGCCAGAAGTCCCTCGGGGAGTTCCTGTTGCAGTTGGTTTAATTTCCTGCCAGAATGCATACTCATGCTTAGCATTTTATGGGATTATCAAACCGTTGTCGAGTTTGAAATCATTTGAATTTGCTAAGCTAAACTTTGGGTTTGGTGCAATCGGTAAACCGGTTCCCGGACTGCAAAAAAGAGCGCCCATGAGCCATGGTCTACCGTTGCCTCGCCAGGGCGCAACGCCTTCCGGTTTGCTGCGACCGAGTGCCAGCGGGATGAGCAGCACTGGACATCTTCCCCGATTTTCTCTGATCTTCTATAACATTCGCTCACGATGATGGCGGCGGGCGTATGACCGACGAAATCCTGACGATGCGAGAGATGGCGGACCTTCTCAAGATCAATGAGAAGACTGCCTACAAGCTTGCCTCGGCAGGCAAAATCCCGGGCTTCAAGGTCGGGGGATCGTGGCGCTTTCAGCGGCAAGAGATCGCAAACTGGATCAAGCGGAAGGTCGAGGAACAACAGGGAGGCGGCAGTCGAGGCGCATGACGAACGAAGCCGACACCTGCCGGAAATTCGTCGTGCCCAAGCTGCAGTCCGCCGGGTGGGATAATGACCCTCATTCGATCGCGGAGCAGCGCACCATCACGGATGGCCGCGTGATCCCTGTGGGTAAGGGCTTCGTTCGCAAACCGCCCAAGCGGGTGGACTACCTGCTCCGCTACACCCGAGATTTTCCGCTTGCCGTGGTCGAGGCCAAGGCCAGCTACAAGTCTGCGGCCCACGCCGTGCAGCAGGCCCGTGACTATGCGGAAATCCTCGACCTCAAATACGCCTACGCCACCAACGGCGCCGAGATCATCGAGATCGACTATTTCAAGGGGACGGAAACGCGCGTCGCCGACTTCCCTACACCGGATGATCTTTGGCTCCGCTATCAGGCGGGCAGCGGGATCGACACGCCCGAGAGCGTGAATCACCTGATCGCCCCCTACAACATCATCGGCGGCAAATCCCCCCGATATTACCAGCAGGTCGCGATCAACCGGACGATCGAATCCATTCTGGCCGAAAAGAAGCGCCTGCTTCTGACTATGGCGACGGGAACGGGCAAGACCATTGTGGCCTTCCAGATCTGCTGGAAGCTTTGGTCGAGCCGTTGGAACCGGACAGGGGAGTATCGCAAACCGCGCATCCTATTCCTTGCAGATCGAAACATCCTCATCGACGATCCGAAGGACAAAACTTTCACCCCTTTTGGAGATGCACGCCATAAGATCGAATCTGGCGAGATCGTCAAAAGCCGCGAAATGTATTTCGCCATCTATCAGGCGCTCGCCGAGGACGAGCGACGCGCGGGGCTTTTCCGGGACTATCCGCCGGATTTCTTCGACCTCATCATCGTCGATGAATGTCACCGGGGAAGCGCGCGGGACGACAGTTCATGGCGTGTCATCCTTGAGCACTTCAAGCCCGCCTACCAGCTTGGCATGACGGCCACGCCGCTGCGCGAGGACAACCGCGACACCTACCTCTATTTCGGCAACCCGATTTACGAATATAGCCTGCGCCAAGGCATCGACGACGGCTTCCTCGCGCCGTATCGGGTGCATCGTATCGTCACCCAATGGGATGCCGCCGGATGGCGGCCGAGTAGGGATGAGGTTGACCGCTTTGGCCGGGCGATCCCCGATGACGAGTATCAGACCAAGGACTTCGAGCGGATTATCGCCTTGCGCGCCCGCACGGAGGCCATCGCGCGCCACCTGACCGACTTCCTCAAAAAGACTGACCGTTTCGCCAAGACCATCGTATTCTGCGTCGATCAGGAACACGCCTCAGAAATGCGGCAGGCACTGGTCAACCTCAATGCCGATCTTGTGGCGCAGTATCCCGACTATGTGGCCCGCGTCACTGCCGACGAGGGCGCCATCGGGCGCGGCCACCTGTCGAAGTTCCAAGACCTCGAAACCAAAACGCCGGTTATCCTCACATCGTCGCAGCTTCTGACGACCGGCGTCGATGCGCCGACCTGCAAGAATGTCGTTCTGGCGCGGGTCGTCGGCTCCATGAGCGAGTTCAAGCAGATCATCGGGCGGGGCACACGCCTGCGCGACGACTACGGCAAGCTGTGGTTCAACATCCTCGACTATACCGGCTCGGCCACCCGCATGTTCGCCGACCCGGACTTCGACGGTGATCCGACCCGGATTACGGAAGAAGACGTGAACGACGACGGGGAAACCACCGCGACGACGGAGATCGTCCCCGAAGGCCAGGAACCGGAGCCTATCCCGCCGGAGGAAGGCGAACCCGGCGTCATCGAACCGCCGACCGACGAGCCCCGCAAATTCTACTTCGATGGAGGCCAGGTCGAAGTCGTGGCCCATCTGGTCCACGAGCTTGATCCGAACGGCAAGCAGCTTCGCGTCGTCAAATACACCGACTATGCCGCCGAAAGCGTTCGTTCGCTTGCGCTGACCTCGGCTGAACTGCGGAAGCGGTGGGCGGATGCTGACCAGCGCAGCGAGATCATCGCCGCGCTGGCCGAACGCGGGATCGACTTCGACGTGCTGGCCGATCAGACCGGCCAGAGCGATGCCGACCCCTTCGACCTGCTTTGCCATCTGGCCTTCAATGCGCCGCTCCGCACCCGACGCGAGCGGGCGCAGCGACTCAAGGCCGGGCGCATGGACTATTTCGAGAAGTTTTCTCCCGAGGCGCGTCAGGTGCTGGACGAGCTTCTGGAAAAATATGCGGAACACGGTGACGCACAGTTTGTCCTGCCGGATGTGCTCAGGGTTCCGCCTATCTCGACCCACGGCCAGCCCGCCGAAATCATCAAGCTATTCGGCGGCCCCGACGAGCTTCGCCGGGCCGTGAATGATCTACAAGGACTACTCTATGCCACGACTTAAGACGAAGAACGGCACTGCCGGTGTGCCGATGACGACCTCACAGATGCTCGGGAGCCTTCTCAAATCCGCCCGAGACATTATGCGCAAGGACAAGGGGCTGAACGGCGACCTCGACCGTTTGCCGTTGCTCACCTGGATGATGTTCCTCAAATTCCTCGATGATCTTGAGCAGCAGCGTGAGGAGGAAGCTAAGCTCTCGGGCAAGAAGTTCAAACCCGCCATCGAGGCCCCGTATCGCTGGCGAGACTGGGCCGCCGACCCGCAGGGGATCACAGGCGATGAACTGCTGTCCTTCATCAATTCTGATGAAGCCGTGCGCGCCGATGGGAGGAAAGGCCCCGGCCTGTTCGCCTATCTGCGTTCGCTCTCGAGTTCAAACGGAGACAACCGCCGCGATGTGATCGCCACCGTGTTTAAGGGCGTCGATAACCGCATGAAGAGCGGTTATCTGCTCCGCGACATCGTCAACAAGCTGGGCGGGATTCATTTCACGTCCTCGGATGAGCTTCACACGCTCGGAGCTCTTTACGAATCCATGCTCCGCGAAATGCGCGACGCGGCGGGCGATTCCGGCGAGTTCTACACGCCGCGCGCCGTCGTCCGCTTCATGGTGGACGTCACCGATCCGCGTCTTGGTGAGACCGTCCTCGACCCAGCCAGCGGCACTGGCGGGTTTTTGGTCGAGGCCTATAACCACCTTGAACAGCAGGTGAAGACCGTCGCAGACCGCAAGCGTCTGCAAGGCAACACGATCGCCGGCTGCGAACCCAAATCCTTGCCTTACCTGCTGTGCCAGATGAATCTGTTGTTGCACGGGCTGGACGCGCCGCAGATCGACCCTGACAACGCCCTGCGTTTCAAGCTCTCCGAGATCGGCGAGAAAGAGCGCGTCGACGTGATCATCACCAACCCGCCCTTTGGAGGCGAGGAAGAGAAAGGCATCCAGGGTAACTTCCCCGAAGACCGTCAGACCGCGGAAACGGCGCTATTGTTCCTGCAACTCATCATGCGCAAGCTCAAACGCCAGCCGACCCCCGTCGGGCGCCCGGCGCGCGCGGCCGTCGTCGTGCCGAATGGAACGCTGTTTGGCGATGGTGTTTGCGCGCGCATCAAGGAAGAGCTTCTCAAGGAGTTCAACCTTCATACCATTGTGCGGCTGCCCAATGGCGTGTTCGCGCCCTACACCAGCATCCCGACCAACATTCTGTTTTTCGACCGTTCCGGCCCGACGAAAGAGGTCTGGTATTACGAGCAGCCCCTGCCCGAGGGCCGCAAGAATTATACCAAGACCCAGCCCATGCAGTTCGAGGAGTTCAAGGGCTGCATCACATGGTGGGCAAAGCGCAAGGAGACCGATCAGGCATGGAAGGTGCCGGCCAAGGAGCTACTGGACGCGGGCTGCAACCTCGACCGGAAGAACCCCCGCGCCAAGGTGGATTTCGAGCACCTGCCACCGGATCAGCTTGCCGACGACATTCTCAAGAAGGAACTGCGGATCGCAGAGTTGATGCGGGAGATCAAGGCGGCGTTGGGGGCTAACGCATGAGTGCAGTATGGCCAACCGTCGCGCTTGGTGAGGTGATCGACCATCGAAAAGAGTTCATCATCATTGATGACCTCGAAACCTACCGCCGCCCGCGTGTCCAGCTTCACGCACAGGGTATTGTGTTGCGCGATGCCGTGCCCGGCGCAGAGATCAGAACCAAAAAGCAGCAAGTCGCCCGTGCAGGCGAATTTCTTGTCGCGGAGATTGATGCGAAGGTCGGCGGCTTTGGCATCGTTCCAGACGAACTCGACGGATCAATCGTCAGCAGCCACTATTTCCTTTACGAACATAACCCTGTTCGCCTCGACAACAGATACCTTGGGTGGTTCGTCAAGACGCGCGCTTTTCGTCAACAGGTCGAGGCACAGGGGTCAACGAACTACGCTGCGATCCGGCCTAACGACGTGCTCAGTTATGAAATCCCCCTCCCGCCACTCGACGAGCAACGCCGCATTGTCGCGCACATCGAGGAACTGGCCGCGAAGGTGGCGAAGGCGCGGGCGTACCGTGCTCAAGCTACCAAGCAGCGTGAAGGCTTCATCGAATCCTTCATCGGTCAACGCTTCGCAGAGCTTGAGGCCATTTATCCTGATCGGACATTTGGATCGTGTGACGCACACGTTTCCAGCGGCCCGCGTAACTGGGGCAAGAACTACGCTCCGAGCGGGTTGCGCTTCTATCGCGCACAGGACATCAGCAGGGATTTTCAGATCAGCAATGAGGGCATCGTTTACGTTGAACGCCCGCCCGGAAGTCAGGGGCAATCTGCCATTGTTTCAAATGGCGACCTGCTGATCGTCATTACCGGGGCAACAGTTGGGCGCGTTGCCGTGTATGACGACACTTATTCGCCTGGACTGGTAAGCCAGCATGTCGCGGTATGCCGTATTCCGCCGGCAAGCTTTCTCCCAAGGTTTGCGCTGTGGGGGCTGAGAGGCCCCAACGGTCAGAAACAACTCCTCGGCAGTAAGTATGGCCAAGGCAAGCCAGGGCTGAATCTCGATCAAGTCAGAAGATTATCACTGCCTTGTCCGCCAATAGACGTTCAGGCCAAAATTGTCGGCGAACTCGACGCATTTCAATCCAAGCTCGACGAGGTGGAGGCGCGCCAAACCGAAACCGCTACCGAACTCGACGCCATGCTTCCCGCGATTCTCGACAAGGCGTTCAAGGGGGAGCTGTAGAGTCTATGAACGCTATGCCGTGTCCGTTTGCTCTGTTGATGGGGGAGAGTGTTTCCTGCGAGCCCAGTGACGCTGGCGGAGATACCCGTGCGAGTTCGCAATTGCGGTTATCGGGGAAGGCTTGGGGGTGATGACGGAGAGAAAATCCCTTACGGTTCACTACCGTCGGATGGATGACCCGGTAGGCGCGCTAAATGGGGCCACGTTGGAAGCGCGGGTTCGGGGAGCGTTGGCCCATCAATTTGGCGGCGGCGCTTTGTCGCAGCACTGGAACAGGCGGGCATGGCTTGTCCCACCTGACAATTCCGACACCCTGCTGATGAACCTGTACCACGATGACGGCATCAGTTTTTTCGGGGACCTGACGGTCTATTCTCGAGGCTACATGCAGGCTTTGCTTCATAATGAACCAGATGCCGCGATGCTGCCAGTTGAGCAGCAACCCCCTCCCGCAGGGCGGGAATACATCCATTCAATGATGTATTGGATGGTCATCGGCAATCACGTCCTGACGATCCAAAGCCGTTCTCTCACGACCAAGCAGTTGGAGCAATATCTGACCTGGTTGCTCAAGGAGCGCACGGCCCAAATGGCGCAGAACGGCCATGTTCTGCTCACGGCCAAATTCGATAGCGACGAGGTTGGCGGCGACCTCGATGATATTCGGGAGATTATTGTAGGAGGTACCGGGGCCGTCGAAGCTGCTCCGGCAAGGCTGCCGGACGCGCCCGTAACCGAGCGTGAAGTGGATCAGCACATCGATGTTGGCGCGCGCCGTTCGTGGGGCGAGCGCGCCATCAAGGTGCTGCAAGCGGTCATGAACAACGAGGCCGATGTGCAGAACCTTCTGGAGAGCATCCCGGACGACGCGGATTTGGACGTGTCCGTACATATTGGCTACAAGACAAAGAAACGCCGCGTTACCCGCGCCCCAATGCAACAGGCGCTCCGAAATTTGCCCGACGGGGAAATTATGGCCGTCGGCAAGCATGGCAAGCTGACGGGGAAAGACATTCGGCTCAGCTACCCCGTGCGTGTCCTATCCGCCGGGAGCCTGCTCGACCCTACGGACGTTCGAGCCAAGCTGAGAGACGCCTACGACTACTTCGTGGCGAACGGCAAAATCGAAGCATAAGGGCGGCGGCCAGATGCGTAGATTTTTGCAAAAGTGGGATTTCTTCTCGGCGGCCTTGCTGGCGGCTGCGGGGGCATATTTCCTGCCCCACAACGCGATGAAAGACATCACCACGGAGTTGATCGCTTTTTTCAGCATTCAGTCAGCGGTGATTCTGCCCGCCATGATTTTTACCGCTGGCATCCTGAAGCCTGATGGCTTGGAGCTTGAGGACGCGACACGTTATCACAAGGCGTTAAAGGCCCAGATGCTATTTTGGGTGGCGTTGCTCAGCTTGGATTTTGTGGCGGTTGTGGCGCTTATCGCTGGCAAAGCCTTGAACTGGAGTCTCGTTCTGCCAATGCCGGCGAACTTCAAGCCGTTCGACCTTGGCTGGCTCCTTCCGGCGATTCTCTATTTTTCGGGAAGCTTGGCAATTTTTCGCACGATCCCCTTCGTGCGGGGCGTTCTCAGCCTGCTCGATGTAAACAGCGACATGACCTTGAAAGCGATCACCCGACGAAACAGGATCGAGAACGCGGAGAGGAAGGCTCAAGCCGATCCGACGCCGATGGCTCTGCCAGAGGGCTATGGGAAAGTCGTGAAGCCCGAAGACGACTAACAGTTGACTTAAGTGACGCGCCCCCACACGAGAGAGGCTGCTCCTATTATCTGGCATCACTGCGTCCTCGATCAGCCCCAGCATGGTATTAAAGATGGTATGGGGCTGATGATTGACTGAAATATCAATCTTTACAATGGGATTTGTTGTCCGTTTACAATCGAGTGGGAATGATCCCGCGTCTGACGGGGCGCGCCGCGCGCCTGATTGACCTCAGCAGGGGCTGCGCTGCTTCAGGCTGAGCCGGCCCCGCGCTCGCAGCCGACCAGAGACTGCGCGTGGACGGCTGCCGCCTGAATGACGGCGCGCCGTCCGTCGAACTCGGCTTTGTGAAGCGGATCCCACCGCACCATCCCGAGGGTTGCCTTGATTCGCCTTAGGACGACAACACGTTGTCATTCAGACAATAGGATGTCGTATATGCAGGATGAACATCTCGTCCGAAGCCTGGTGCTAGCCATCTTCGAGACCAATGGCCGCTTGGCGGAGACGGGCAATGTGCTGGTGCGGCCCGCCGGGCTGACGACCGCTTGGTGGCAGGTGCTCGGGGCGCTGGGCTATGCGCCGCACCCGCTACCGGTGGCGCATATTGCACGGAACATGGGGTTGAGCCGGCAAGCGGTGCAGCGCGTCGTCGATCTTTTGGTCGAACGTGGCCTCGTGCGTCTCGCACCCAATCCGCACCATCAGCGCGCCAAACTCGTGGTGCTGACCGAAGCCGGGCGTGCGGCGCTGGCCCAGGCGGAAGCGGCGGTTGAGCCGCTGGACCAAGTCATTCTGAACAACATCGGTGCCGCGCGTCTCATCGCCGCGGCGACCGTACTGCGCGAGTTGACCCGCGCCCTTGATGCGTATCTCGCCTCGAACCCGGAGAGCCAGCCATGAACGGCACTGTATTCAACAGCCGTTTCGACACGGACGTCATCGTCGTCGGCGGCGGGCCGATCGGCCTCACCACCGCCTGCGCGCTCGCCCATCACGGCGTCGCCTTCCGGCTGTTCGAACCGCGGCGGGCGCCGAAGCCGTATTCACGGGCGAATAATCTATGGGCGCGGCCGCAGGAACTGCTTGCCAGCATCGGCATTCGCGATGCGATCGCCCAGCAGAGCTACGCGATCACCCAAGTCAACACCATGCTCAACGGCCGGCCGGTCGATCCCGTGGCGATCGCCGACGTGCCCAGCCCCTATGGCGCTGTGCTGTATAGCGGGCAGGACGTGATCGAACGCGTGCTCTCCGAACAGGTGGAAGCGAAGGGAGGCCGTATTGAACGGGGGCGCAAGGTTGTCGATTTCACGCAGGATGACGAAGGTGTCACTGCAACGATCGCGGCGGTGAGCGAGGAGGATCCGGATGAGATCGTGGGAGAGGCCGAACAGGTCCGCTGCCGTTATCTCGTTGGGGCCGATGGCGCCTCAGGGTTCGTCCGCAAGGCGCTGGGGCTCGACTTCACGCCTGAGAAGTTGCCGAATTGCATGAACCGCCAGGTGGACGCAAAGCTCAGCTGGCGCCGATCGACCGATCACGATCACCTCTGGTTCTTCTATTATCCGCGCGGCTTTTGCGGGGTGCTTCCGGTATGGGGCGGCTATCACCGGCTCTTCTTCCTCGCGGACGACACTGGCATCCCCGATCGCGACCCGACGCTCGAGGAGATGCAGGCGATTGCCCGTGTGGTGACCGAGGATGAGACCCTGACGCTCAGCGACCCGATCTGGCTGACGCATAGCCGCTTCCAGCACGGCGTCTCGCCCCGTTACGCCAAGGGCCGAGTCCTGCTGGTCGGCGATGCCGGGCATCTGACGCTGCCGGCAGGGGGGCAGGGTATGAATGCAGGGCTGCATGATGCGATTGGTGCGGCCTGGCGGCTCGCCATGGTGGTCAACGGTCAGGCGCCGCCCGCGCTGCTCAACTCCTATGACGAGGAGCGTGGCGGCGAGCATCGGCGCCTGGACGGGCAGCAGGTACGCGGCTTTCAGAACAGCGTCTATCGTGGACCGCTCAAGGATGCGGCGATGGACATGGCCGCGCGCTTCCTTCCCAATATTGGAACGCTGATCCAGGGAAGCGCTGATCTTCAGCAGCTGTCCGTCTGCTATCCGAAAAGCTCGCTCAACGAAGATCATCTGGGTGGATTGGGCGACGTCGTTCGTCGCCATGCGCCGAAAGCCGGCGAACGCGCGCCGGACGCCAAGGTTATCGTGCCGGGCGGCGCATCGGCCCGGTTGTTTGACTATCTCTACAACCCGGATGGGCGCAGCTCGGGCTGGGCGCTCCTCGCCTTCGACGGCCGCGACCGCGCTACCCTGCCGTGGCTGCACCGCGCCTGTGCGGCTGTGCAGAACTGGACCTTCGTGCGGCCGCGGCTGGTGCTGGCCGCTGCCGTGCCCGATGAGGACGGAGTGCCCGCGCTCTCCGATCTGGACCATGAGGCGCATGCCGCTTATGGCCTCGACGAGGCGGCGCTGATCCTCGTCCGTCCGGATGGGCATATCGCCTATCGCGGTCCTGCCGATCGGCCGGACGGTCTGCGGGCCTATTGCGAGCGGGTCTTCGGCGCGGGACATGCGCCCTAATCCGTGCGGGCCGTCACGCCGCCGGGGCGGCTGGAGAAGGTCCCGGCGATGACCAACTCTCCCTGCACGAGGGTGAGCGGGATGGTCGGCAGCGGGTCGGCGGCCGGCCCGGTGACGACGGCCCCCTGATGCGCCGGATCGTATTCCGAGCCGTGGCAGGGGCAGAGCAGAAGGTGGCTCGCGGCGACCCAATCCGAGACGATGCAGCCGGCATGTTTACAGACGGCGGAATAGGCGAGCACCGGCGACGCCGCGGGAGCATCGAAGCGTAATAGCAGAATTTGACTGAACAAGGCGGTGCGGGGCGCGCGCTTGGCCGCATCGAAAGGCCAGGCCAAGATCGGCCGGGCGCCGGCGAGAATGTCCGTCTCGCGCAGAGGGGCGCCGGGATGGCCCGCGCGGACCAGCCGGTCCCCCGGCTCGGGCCAATCGGTCGCACCGAAATCCATGGCCTGGGCCGGGCCGCTGGCCAGGGCGCCACACAGGCCGAGATGCAGGATGGATCGGCGAGAGCAGGGCATGGGGTGTCTTCCTCAGTTTGATCGGTCTAGCCGCTGTCCGGCAGGCGCATGGGGGCCACGATGATGTCCGGCCAGGGTGCGCCTTGGGTGAGCGACAGGTGCATGCGGATGAGCAAGGGCGGGACATTCCCGGTCCAGGCATCGTGCCAGGCCGGCGGGTCCGTGCCTTGGCCCCCGTAATAGGCGAAGCGGATGGCCGTGACGCCGGGCAGCAGAGACGTGACCTGCGGGCGGGGCGGGGTGATCCATTGCGCATGAAACTCGGGCACCCAGCGCAGCACTAGCCCCATCCCCGGCTGCACGCCGATCGCGATATCCGCGAGATGCGATGGGCCGATCGGTGCATTCCGCGGCAGGTCTGCGGTGAAGGCGATGGCATAGGCCAGGCCCCGAATGGCGGGTTGATGCGGATCGTAGCCCGGCTCCATCCGCGCCAGGAGACTGCGCAATACGCGGTCCGTCGTATCCAGCGCCGCATCCGCCGCGATCGTCTTGCTCTGCAGCGCCCAGGCGGACATGCCGAAGCGCAGGCCCTGGGCGAGACCGGCGATGACGAAGCCGAGCACGACGAGCGCCACCAGCATCTCGACCAGCGTAAAGCCGCGCTCGCGATGCGGTGTCATGGCCCGCGCCCTGGCGGTTGCACCCCGACCTGCAGTGCGGCCAGGGTTACCTGTCGACGCGGCATCTGCCCCCAGGACACCGTGACGATGACCTGATAGAGCACCGCCTGGCCCCGCGGATGGGCGAGATCGCTGCTCGCGATTGGGGCTGCCGCGCGTTCAACGACGTGCAGGCGCCAATGGAACCCGTCCGGTGCCTCGCCCTGGCGGTCTTGCGGCTGCGGCTGTGCGCTGAGCGCAGCCAGATAGGATTGGGCACGGGCCAGCGCCTCCTGATACCGGTCCGAAAGCTGGGCGGAGCCAATCCCGGTCAGCCCGGCCTCGACCAGGACCGCGAGAAAGAGGCTCGCGATAACGAAGGCCACCAGAACTTCGAGCAAGGTGAAGCCGGCCTCGCTTCTGCGCACCGGCTTACCGTACATGCGCGATCTCCACCGCGCCGGTCAGCCAGTTGACGCCGATGCGGCGCTGCGCGGGCTTCTGGCCGAGCAGGATGCCGCCCTGTCCCTGCGCACTGCCATCCGGCGCAAAACGAAAGGCGATGAGCCGGGCCGGGTGTCCGTCTCCGTCATCGAGGCTGAGCGGGATCGTGGGCGGCAGAGGCGTCTGCGCCACACCATCCAGCAGCAGAAGACGCCGCGAGGCGTCGATCAGAAGCGTAGAGGTGGCGCCTGCCGCGATGGCGCGGCTGCGGGCCAGCCGCAGCTGCTGCACGAGGTCCGTCTCCGCGGCGGTTTGCGCGGCGCCGAGGCTGTGCGGCGGGCCATGGGAGAGAACGAGTACCGCGGTCAGGCCGAGGATGGCGATGACGACCACCATCTCGATGAGCGTAAAACCGGCCGAGCCTGCGCCTCTATTGGGCAAGGCCGTTGAGCCCCAGCATGGCCTGCATCACCGCGCCGACGATGAGGGCCACGACCCCCCCCATGCCGATGGTGATGAGGGGTGTCATCAGGGAGACGAGGCGCTGCACCGCCAGTCGCGTGCGATCCTCATGCAGACCGGCAGCGCGCAGGCACATGGCGCCGAGCTGCGCCGTCTCCTCGCCAAGCTGCAGGAGATGGATGGTCTGCTTCGGAAAAAGCCCTGATTGTGCCAAGGGGTGTGCGAAACCGCGGCCCTGGCGCACGCCTTCGGTCGCCGTATTCAATGCTGCGATGCCCGCGGTGTTGCCCAGCACCTCGCGCGTGATTTCGAGTGCCGTGATCAAGGGCGTGCCGTTGATGAGCAGCGTCCCCAGCGTGCGCGTGAGGCGTGCGGCCATGATTTCGCGGGCGAGCGCGCCGAGGATGGGCAGATGCAGCCGCGCGCGATCGAAGATCAGGCGTGGGGCCGAGCGCTGCAGACTGCGGCGCAGAAGCAGCACGAGCGCTGCGAGCACCATCAGGGCCGCCAGGCCCCATTGGCCGATGAGGTCACCGAGACCGATCATCATGCGCGTGGACCACGGCAGGGCGGCGCCCGATTGTTCGAACATCGGCACGAATTGTGGCAGGACATGGGTGAGCAGGAGGATGATGGAGCCGCCCGCCGCCAGCAGCAGGATGGCTGGGTAGATCATGGCCGAGGTGACGGTGGCGGCGAGCGCCCGTTCCCGTTCCAGAAGCTCGGCGAGGCGCGCCAGGGTCTCGGCCAAAGTGCCTCCAGCCTCGCCGGCGCGGACGAGACCGATATAGAGCCGCGAGAAGCTACCCGGCATCTGCGCCAGCGCATCGGCGAAGCTGCTGCCATCGCGCACGGTGTCGCGCAGCCTGCGCAGGATATCGGCGACGCGCGGGTTCGGGGCAATTTCGACCGCGAGGAGCAGGGCGCGGTCCAAATCCTGTCCCGCGCCGAGCATCGCCGCGAGTTCGCTGGTGAAATGCGTGATCTCCTGCCGGCTCAGCCCGCGCCGCGTCAGCGTGCCGAGATTGAGTCCGAGGCCCGTGCTCTTCTGCAAGCGCTCGGGCGAGGCGCGCATGACGATGCTGCCTTGCCGGCGCAACTGCGCCACCAGAGACGGTTCGTCGGCAGCATCCATCACGCCTTCGACGATCTTGCCGCCCGTCGCGATGGCCCGGTAGTAGAAGCGCGGCACGGCCGGCCTCAGCCCTCAGCCCGGATGCTGCGCATGACTTCCTCGAGCGTCGTCATGCCTTCGAGCGCCGCGGCGAGACCCGACTGGAACATGGTCACCATGCCGGCGGTCGCCGCCGCCCGCTCGATCTCGCTGTGGTCGGCGCGGCTGAAGATGAGACGTTCGATCGCGTCATTCGGGACCAGAAATTCGGCGATGGCGAAGCGGCCGCGATAGCCGGTGCCGCGGCATTGGTCACAGCCGACGGCATGCCACAGCGACACTGGACCCGCGGTCAGTGCCGACAGGTTGAAGCGGGCGACGAGTTCGGGCGGCGCCGCGCTCGTCCGCCGGCAATGCGGGCAGAGGCGCCGGACCAAGCGCTGCGCGAGGACGCCGCGCAACACGGCCGTCATAAGATAATCCTCCAGACCCATGTCCCGCAGACGGGTGATGGAGGCCGCGGCCGAGTTCGTATGCAGGGTGGAAAGCACGAGATGACCGGTCAAGGCTGCTTGCACGGCGATCTGCGCCGTCTCCAGGTCACGGATTTCGCCCACCATGATGACGTCGGGGTCCTGCCGCAGAATGGAGCGCAAGAGGGTCGCGAAGGTCAGCCCGATTTGCGGCCGCACCTGAATCTGATTGATGCCGCGTAGCTGGAACTCGATCGGGTCTTCGACGGCGACGATCTTGCGGCTGACGGCATTGATGCCGAGCAGCCCCGTGTAGAGCGTCGTCGTCTTGCCGCTGCCGGTGGGCCCGGTGACGAGGACGATGCCATTCGGCAGGTCGAGCGCCGTCCGGAAAGAGGCTGCAATCGCGGGCGGCAGGCCGAGGGTCGCGAAATCGAAAGTAACGGCGCCACGGTCCAGCACGCGCAGCACGATGCTTTCCCCGTGCAACGCCGGAATGGTGGAGACACGGAAATCCACCTCCTGGCCGCGCACCGCCAGACGAATGCGCCCGTCCTGCGGCAGCCGCCGCTCGGCGATGTCGAGATGCGCCATGATCTTGATGCGGGAGGTGATGGCCGCCCGCAGCTGCGGCGGCGGGCTTTCCACCTCGTGCAACACGCCGTCATAGCGATAGCGGATGCGCAGGCGGTCCTCCTGCGGCTCCACGTGAATGTCGCTCGCCTGCGTCTCGACGGCCCGCCACATGATCTGGTTGACGAGACGAATGACCGGCGCATCGCTCGCGAGGTCGCGCAGCTTCTCGGCGTCGTCTTCCAGCGCGCCGCTGGTATCCGCCTCGGCCGCCGCCTCTTCCTCTCCCGTGGCATACAGCCGGTTGAAGGCCGCTTCGATGTCGATGGGAATGCCGATCTCGAGCCGCAGCGGCCGGCCGAGGGCGGAGGCCAGGGCCTCGGTGACGAAGCCGTCGAGCGGATCTGCGACCACGACGACGGCGAAGCCTGCGTCGTCCGCCACGGGAATGGCGCGCACGGAGCGGAGAAAGGCGAGGGACAGGCGCTCGGGCCACAAGGGCTCGGCCGGGAAGCGCGCGGGCTCCGCGATCGGAAGGCCGAGCAGGCGGGCGTATCCCAGGGCGAGGTTCCGTTCGCTGATGATGCCGAGTTGGCTCATCACACTGTCCAGACGGTCGCCATTCTCCTCGGCGACACGCCGGGCACGGTCCACCGTACGGGCGTCGCAATGGCCGTCTTCCATGAGCAGAAGAACGAGCCGCTCCAACTGCGCCGCGAGGTCACTCTCGATGCCGGGCTCCTGGATCGCCGCTACCGCCATCCGTCTGCTCTGCCTCTCCCCTGATGCCTGCGCGCGACGCGCGCAGGATGTGGTGCGGGCAAGCGCCCCGGATCGGCAAGTGACAGAACCATGACGGGGCAACGCGCCATGCGGTTCATCCGCCCTCCTGCCACGTCAAAATCCGGTAGGGTGTTGCGGGATCGTTGCTGCCTAGCCGAACGACGGCGATGCGGATGAAACGGCCGCCTCGGCTGCGTCCCTCCGCCGTGATCTCGACCACACGGTCCCCATGCAGGTCGGGCGGCGCCGTCGACACGGCCTGGCCCGCATCCCGCATCATGCGGAGCAGCGCGGCGCGCACGATCGGCGGTGCCACGGAAAGGACGGGCATTTCCTGATCGGCATAGACGGAAAGGGCTGGAACCATGCAGTCCGCGATACCGCGGCTCATGCCGAGGACGAGGCGGATTTCATCCGGGCTCTGGAAGGCCTGACCCTGCGGCGCATAGGGAAGGCCGGCAGCCCGATAGGCGTCGATCAACGGGTGCTTGTCATTGGCCGGCGACCGCCAATCCATGATCGCCTGCGTCAGCTGCGTGGTCTCGTCGCGCCCCACGCCGCAGCTTTGCAGAAGAGCGGTGAGAAGCGGCGCCGGCGCGACATTGGGGTTGATCATCCCCGCACCCTCGCGCAGCTGGACGAGGGCGACGCCGCCCGGCAAGGTCAAGAGCTGCGCCTTGCCCTCTGGGCTTGCCTCCGGTTTCGTCAGAAGCGAGAAGATCGTCGCCTGCACGGCGCTGTCGGCGATTGTCTCGGCGATGGCGGCCTGGTGCAGATTGGTGGCGAGCTGGGCTTCCTGCTGTCCCGCGGAGAGCAAGCGGGTGAGGATTAGGGAGAGCGCGATGAGCGCCCAGAGCACGAGCAGGAGGGCGAAACCGCGTTCGCGACCGGCGTGGCTCGGGCGGTGCATCCGCATCATCCGGCCGGCCCCGTAGTCAATCCGTCTGGTCGGTGGTGAGGGCTGCGCGCGTGAGGCCCGAGGGGGTGTGGGGTGAGTCCGGCCGCAGGGCGAACACCATGAAGCTCGCATCGAGCATCGGATGCGTCGTATCCCGGCCGGTGTCGCTGGTCGCGATCGCATGCAGCGTCAGGTCATCCACGATCAGCCCGAGCGCGCTGTCGTTCATCGCGCGCAGCAGCGCCATCAGGGTTGGCCAGCTCGCCGTGGTTTCGATCTGCAGGCCGATGCGGCGGAAGGCGCCACGCTGGGTCGCGCTCAGAACCTCGATGCTTGTCGGCACAAGCCCGGCATTGGCGGCCAGATCCTGTATGACCTTCTGGAGGTTGGCGGCGGCGATGGCATCTGTGTCGCCGGAGAGGAGGGTGGTTGCCGTATCGCTGCTGCGGTTCCCTTGGACGCGTTCGGCGAGTTTGCGCAGCCTGGGCAATTCGGCGGCGACGGATTGCATATGGGCCAGCATCGCGCTTTGCGCGGCCTGCTGCGCTTGCCCTTCGGCATAGAGCTGCAGGACGGGCGCGATCAGGCCGAACCAGGCGATGGCAAGACCAAGGGCGGTGATGGCGAGGCACAGAGCCTGGCCGGCGCGGCCTTCGGGTAAGCGGCGGAGCAGCGCGCCGCTCACGGCTGCACCTCTGCGCTGATCGCGAAGAGATCGACGTGATGGTCGCTGTCTGTCGTCACCGGCGCGGCAAAGGCCGGATTGCCGATGAGACTGACGAGGGAGAGTCGGCCGATCAGCTGCACGGCGGCGTGGGAAGCTCCCTCCATGTGCAGGGCGCGCTGCCGCAGCGAAAGCTGCGTCAGCCAGGTGTCGTCGGGCAGCGCCTGCGTCACCGCGGCCAGCACCGCCAGCGGATTGCCGGTCATGCGCCGTTCCGCGGCGAGCACGCGCGTGCTTTCGGCATCGGCCACGATGCGATGGCGGAGAGCTGCGGCGAGCTGCACTTGCGGCTGCAACTGCGCAATCTGGCGTGCCGTTTCGGCCAGCCTCAGCTGTTGGCGCAGAAAGGGCATGCCGCAGAGCACGAGCAGGAGGAAGCCGCACAGCCCATAGGCTGCAAGGCGCAGCGGAGGGCGCGGCGCGGCGCGGCCGGCGCGCCGATGCAGCCAGAGCGTCCGCGCGGGGGCATCGGGCCGAGCGGCGGCGCATTGCAGGCGGTCGGGGGCGAGCCCTGCCGCCTCCAGCGCCGCCAGCAGCGAACCGAGACCGTCTCGACGGGCCAAAGTGAGGCGGATGTCGAGTTTTCCCTTCTGCCGGTCGTGATGGATCAGCGTCCAGTCCCACAGCACCTCAGTGGCCGGGAAAGGCGTCAGCCGGTCCATCTCATAGGCCAGCACATGGGCGAGATCGTCCTCCGCCGCGGCCGGCAGTTGCACGCGTCGTTCGAGAAGGATGCCTGCCGGCAGATGCAGGCAGAGGCGGCGTCCCTCCTTCAGCGCGCGCACCTGTGCCAAGCCCTCACTGTCGAAGAGGAACGTTTGTGGTGCCTGCCCGGACGCAGAGACGGTGATGGGACCATCGACGAAATGCGACAGGCTTGGAATGGAGAGCGTCAGATCACGGGCGCTCGGATCATGCTTCAGAAAGGCGGGGAGAAGAGCCAGCCATTGTCTCGTCCACCACTCGAAGAACACACGCAGCATGACAGGCATCTCTAGCTCATCGATCTACTCTAGAGCGCGTGCGGCCGCTTACCATCGCGGTTTGATGACAAACACGATGGCGGCTTCGGAAAAGAGTAATCAGGGTTGCCAGAAGACGTTGCTCTTCTTGCCATGCAGTAGGCGTAGCGCCGCGACCCCCTTCGGCGCGGCAGGGGGCGGCGGTGGCGGCGCCTGGGAGAAAGCAAGGTCTAGTGTGCGCGTCTCGTCTCCCTTGATGAGCCGCACGCTCTCGTCCGAGACATCTTCGATGGTCCAGCCACCGACCTGGGCGCCCGCGCCGAGTGCAGTCGGTGGGCCGGAGTGGTGGCCGTTGTCGCCGCTCGCCGGCACTTCGAAGATCGCGAGCGCCGTATGGGCGAAGCGGATGGTGCCGGACAGGCGCGGCAGAGAGGCATCGGCGCGCGCGGTCGTCTCGGCCGGCCGCCGATCCAGCGCAAAGAGCGGGCGGCTGAGCGTGGTCTGCATCCAAAGATCGGCCGTGGCCGCATCACCGCCGGCCGCGCCCTCCGCCGCAAGGGGCGTCTCCGCCACGCTCCGGCGGCTCGCGGCGAGAGAGGACACGGCCGGCGCCGGCGTTATCGCCGCCACGGCGACGGCGGCGGAGAGCGAGAGGATGAGCCCGCCCAGCAGCAGGCTTTCCCGATGGCGACCGAAGGTACCGCGGGCTGCGCGCATCGCGTTCATGCGGCCATGTCCCGCGCGGGGCCTTGCGCATAGGCGGGGGTGATTTCATCAAAGAGCAGCAGCCGGCCCGAATTCGCCATGCCGACGAGGGTGCTGAAATTATGCACGACGGCGGCGATGATGGCGCCCTCCGCCCCCAGCAGGCCAAAGGCCGCGAGCACGATCAGGATTACCGTCCAGCCGAGACCGAAGGCGACGTTGAGGTGGATGGTGCGGCGGCACCGGCGGCTGAGGCGGATGCAGGTGCCGAGCCGGCGCAGATCGCTCGTCATCAGCACGATATCGGCCGAAGCGAGAGCCACATCCGTGCCCTGCGCGCCCATGGCGACCCCGACGGCACCGGCCTTCAGCGCCAGGCTGTCATTGATGCCATCGCCGATCACCATCGGCTTGAAGCCATCCCGCACTTCCTGCAGCACGCGGTGCATCTTCTGTTCGGGCAAGGCCTCGGCGCAGATCTCCTCGATGCCGAGCTGCCGGCCGACGCGTTCGGCGACCTGAGCGCGGTCGCCGGTCAGCAGGATCTGGCGCTGCAAGCCGAGTGCGCGCAGCCCGGCGAGCGCCTCTGCGGATTCCGCGCGCGGCTCATCGGCCAGTAGCAGCCAGCCAAGGAAACGCTCTCCGCGGCTCAGCGCCACCATCGGCCCGTCATGCTCGGGCATGTCGTGGGCGACGATGCCGAAGGAGGCGATAAGCGCCGGCCGGCCCATGGCGATGCGGTCCTGGCCGAGATAGGCATGCATGCCGAGCCCGCGCTCCTCGCGCGCATCGATCAGCGGTAGGTGCAGGTCCTGCGACACCACACCCGCGAGCGCCCGGCTCACGGGATGGCTGCTGGCGGCACCGAGGCTGGCCGCGATGGCGAGCATTTCCCCTTCGACGACGCCGGGCATGGCGCGGATGCCGACGAGATGCAGCGTGCCGGTGGTCACCGTCCCCGTCTTGTCAAAAATCACCGAGGAGACTTCGGCGAGTTGTTCGAGGAAGGCCGAGCCCTTGATGAGGATGCCGTGGCGCGCGGCGACGGCGATGGCGGCGATGGCGGTGGCCGGGGCCGCCAGCACCAGCGCGCAGGGGCAGGAGGCGACGAGCACGGCGAGCATCGCCGCGGTGCTGCCGGTCGCGAACCATACGCCGGCGGCCACCAGTAGGATCAGCGCCATGTAATGGCCGGAATAGGCTTCCAGAAGCCGCGTGACAGGGGGCTTGGCCTGTTCGGCCTCATGCATCAGCGCGACGATCTTGCCGAGCGTTGTCTCCCCGCCGACGCGGGTGACTTCGACCACCAGATTGCCGTCGAGATTGATGGAGCCGGCCATGATGGCCTCACCTGCATGGGCTTCCACCGGCACCGACTCACCGGTGAGCGAGGCGGTGTCGATGCTGGCGGCGCCCTCGCGGATCACCCCGTCCACCGGCACGCGGTCTCCCGCATGCAGCAGGATGCGGTCGCCGACGACGAGCCGCTTCGTCGGCACCTCCTCCACGCTGCCGTCGGCGGCAAGCCGGCGGGCATTGCTCTGCACCAAGCGGCCGAGGGCGCCGATCGCCTCCCGCGAGCCGAGCAGGCTGCGCTCTTCCAGCACGTGACCGATGATCATGACGATGGGCAGGATGGCGGCAGTGATGAGATCGCCGGTCGCCCAGCAGGCGAGGAGCGCGAGCGCTACGAGCTGATCGCTCATCCCATGCAGGCTGGGGTGGCGCAGGCTGTCCCAGGCGGCGGTGAAGACCGGAACCGTGACGAGGAGGGCGGCAAGGCCCGCGACCAGCTCGGAGACGCTCTGATCGGCGGGAAAGACCACGCGCCAGATCAGCGCGATGCAGAGCAGCCCGCCCGCGATCATCGAGAGCGTGAGGCGGATGGCGAGCGAGGAGCGCTCGGCGAAGCTGAGCAGCGGCGGGCGCTTCGCCGTATCGGCATCGCTTTCCGCCGCGAAGGCGCCAGGGGGAAGGGTGGAGACACTCATGGCATCGGTCCCGGCAGAAGAACTTGGGCGGCGCTGTGCGGGTCTATGGCCGTCACTTCACCGGCATGCTGCAGGATGAGGCCGATCTCATCCTGGTAGGCGTGGGCCATCAGCGTGTCGCGGTCGGCGGGCGTTTCCTGCGCCTCCAGCGCGCCCACGGGCGCTGCCTCGCTCATCGCGGTCTTGATGCGCTCGTCAGCCGCGGCAGAGGCGGCGGAGACGATCGCATCCCGCTGCTGGTTCGCCTCCTGCATGATGTGCTCGGCATCCGTATGGGCGGCGGCGGCGTTCTGATCGGCAATCTGCGCCGCGGTCAGCACGCCGTCGAAGGCGGCTTTGGCCACGGGCGGTAGCAGTGCCACGAGGTCCACGCGGTTGACGGAGATGCCGAGATCCTCGCCCGCTGCGCGCAGCGCGTTGAGACGCAGGTTCATGGCGGTGACGAAATCGGTGCGCAGCGCCTGGCGGCGGGCGGCGAGTGCCGCCACCGCGCCATTGCCGCTACCCGTTGCATCCTCATCCAACTGGGCAACCAGAAAGTCGTCCAGCCGGCGGGATGCGGTGAGGGAGACGGCGCTCGCCAGAAAGATGCGCTGCAGCGCGGGCAGCACGTGATCTTCCACCAGAAGATACGAGGCCGGGTTGGTGATGGTGTAGAACAGCGTTGCGTCCAGCGAGACGACATTGCCGTCGCCGGTCATGAGATAGGCGGCGTTGAACAGGTCACGGTCGCCCTGCATGTGGATGATGTCGTCATTGGGGGCGAACTGCACGTCTGTCTCGTCCGACTGAAACCCCGTCTCCTGCGGGCGCACCTTGTAGGCGATCTGCCGGTCGGCGGCCGGCAGCATGCGCACCTGCTCGATAGGGGAGGGCCAGGCGAGCAGCAGTCCCGCCTCTTGCACGCGGTTGACGCGGCCGAAGCGGAAGACGACGGCGCGGCTGTCGGGTGGCACCTGATGGATGTTGCCGCTGGCCCAGGCGGCGCCCAGCAGCAGCACCAGGGCGTAGAGCATGAGAAAGCCGAGGCGTACCGTGCTCGCCGCCGGCCCCTCCAGGGCGGGATCGCGCGGGGGACGGGTCATCGCTCGCTCAGGCTCCCGGACCGGCCGAAGAGGCCGAGGGGGGCCGTGTCGACGGCGGGCGGCGGGGTGACGGCGGGTGCGGCGCTTGCGCTCGGCGCAGGCTGGGCGGGGGTCGGAAGGGCTGGAAGTGTCGGGAGAGCAGGCAGGCTGCCGGCCTGCGGTGGCCCTTGCACCAGCACGTTGAACGGTGCCGCATCGGTGCGCAGGATGAGGCGGGTGCGCGGGCCGATGATGGCGTTGAGCGTATCGAGCGAGCGCAGCATCAGATACAGCTCGGGGTCGCGCGCATAGGTCGCACCATAGATGGCGGCGGCCTTCTGGCGCGAGGCCGCTTCGATCTGCGCGGCATCGGCCTGTGCATTGGCGATGGTGATGCGCGCATCCCGCTGCGCGTCCGAGCGGATTTGCGCCGCGACGCGCAGGCCTTCCGCCGTGCGTTCGGCGGCCACCGTCTCGCGTTCTGAGCGCATGCGTGCGACGGTCGCGGCCAGGGTTTCGGCGGGCAGGCTCAACCGCTCCAACCCCACCTGTTCCAGCTGGATGCCATAGATCGTCAGCACCTGCTGCGCGATGGTTGTCTGCAACTGCTGCTCGAAGGCGGCGAGCCGCACGTGGTTGCGGTCGGTGTTGACGAGATCATCGAGATCGAAATCGCTCGCGGTGATCTGCAGGGCGGAGCCGATGAAGCTGCGCAGCTGCCGCGCCGCCTCATCCGGATTGTTGCCCGTGGCGCGCAGGAACTGCTGGATATGCACGGGTTCGTCCGGCACCCGCCAGGCGAGGAAGGCCTGCACCAGCACGCGCAAGCCGTCACGCGTGCCAACGTCCTGCACGCCGCTGGAGGTGGTGTGCAGCCGCAGATCGACCTTGATCGTGCTTTCGACCGGAGCCGGAACCTTCCAGGCGAGGCCCGGCTCGGTCAGCACGCGCACCGGATCGCCGAAGCGGGTGATGACGATCGCCTGACCGTCGGTGACCATGACCTCCGAGGAGACAACGACCGCGCCGGCCAGAATGACGCCGGCGAGCGCCAGTCGCAGCGCGAGCCGAGTGCGGGAGGGCTTGGGATGACCGGCCGGATCGGCGGAAGGCAGGCTGTTCATGGCTGGGCTCTCGGCTTCTCGGGGGCGGCGGCAGGCCGGAGGTCGACGATCGCGTTCTGACTGGCGCCGAGGCGGCTGTCGACGATGTCCAGGCTGCCTTGGGCGAAGGCGGTGCGCAGGTTGTGGAAGTAGCGTTCGAGCAGGAAGGCGCGGCCGCCATCACGATAGGCGAGCACATCGGCGGCCGAGCGCGCCTGTTCGACCCGCGCGGAAGCGATACGCTCGGCCGCTGCGGCCTGGGCTTCGTCTTCCAGACGCTTGGCGTTCGATTGCGCGAAGCTCACGGTGGTATGGGCGCGGCCTTCTTCCATCGAATACTGCATGGACGCGGTGATCTGTGCCGTCTGCACGCCGCGATAGGCGGCGGCGGCGCCGCCTGGGGGATGCAGGGATTCGACGATCAGCGCCAGCACTTCCAGGCCGCTGTGCTGCGCATCCAGATCGCGCTGCAGCGCGAGCCGCAGGCCCGTTGCAATCTCCTCGTTCCGCTCGCCCAGCACCTGGGCCAGCGTGCGGTTGACGAAGAAATGGGCCAGCTCCTGTCCCGCGACGGCGCGGATCAGAACGGCGGGATCGGTCAGGCTGTAGAGCGCGTGCCGGGCATCGGCATCCGTGAGGCCGACGCGATAGAGCACGTTGATCTTGATGCTCGCCGTCTCGAAGCTCTGCCGCCCGCCGCTGTCGCTCGCGATGATGTAGGAGGCGTCGTTGAGGAAGCGCTGGTCCCACAACCGGTTGGCGCTTTGCGGCGCCGGGCCATCGGCGGTGGAGGTGTCCGCCGGCGCCGGCGTGCCGGCGGCCGCGTCATCCAGCGCCACCGCATGCACCACGCCGTATTCGACCATGCGGACACGGCCGAAGGGCCAGGGCAGCAGCAGATGCAGGCCGGGGCCGAGCATTGCGACGGGCGCCCCGAAGCGTTCGTAGGAGCCGCGGGCGTTGAGGCCGATGCGCACGACGCCGGAGAGGCACCAGGCGAAGAGCAGCAGGCCGAGCAGCACCGGGGCGGCCGCGGCGCGGGCATAGCCCAAGGCCCAACTGCGGCTGATGTCGATGCCGAATTGCGTCTTCAACCGGCGGGCCATCTGGCTCGGCCGCAGGCTGTCCGGCTGCAGAAGGCTCGCCGTGAGGCTGCCGATCATCGCGCGGGCGTCGAGCGGCGCACGTGGCGGCAGGAACCAGATGGCGAGGGTGCGGAGCGCGAGTTCGATCGCGATGAGGCCGACGAAGCCCGCGATGAGGCGCGGGACCCAGAGGCCGAGCGGCACACCCATGCCGCGGGCCGCGAACCAGACCGCATAGGCGAGCAGCACCGCGGCCGGCAGCCGCAGCAGGGCGGTCAGCGCGTCGCGCTCGGGCAGGGCCGGGCCGGCGATGGTGGCGACCAGCCGTTCGCACACCAGGAAGAGGAAGGAGAACCCGACGAGCACACCTGCGAGCACGGGCCAGTTGGGCGGCACGGCGCCAAGCAGCGGTGCGGCAGCGAGCCGATGCAGCACGAAAAGGCTCGCCGCCGTGCCGATCAACAGAACGAGGCCCTGAGGCCAGCCGGCAAGGGTGGAGACGGGGGAGGGCCGCGTCACGGCATTTGCATCCAGCGTGCGTGCGCGACCCAGCAGGATGAGCAGGCAGGCCGTCAGGCCGGTGAGCGTGACGAGGAGCGCCGCGAGCAGCGCGCCCGCAAGGCCGATGCCGGTGAAGGGCGCCAAAACGGCGATTGCGCCCCGGTGCGGGCGCATCCAGATCAGCACGCCGAACAGGGCGAGAAGGCTGAACCCGTGGAGGGCGCAGACGCCGCGAAGGATGCGGGCGATGCGCCGGCTGTCGGTGAAGGCCGGCACGAGGGACAGGCGCGGGGCCTCGAGGCCGGTGGGTGGTTGATTCATGGATCAGGCTTTGCAAGGCAGCCGGGTGCCGCAAGCGGCACCCGGCCTTGGTGGTTAGGAGCCTTTGTTCGGGAAGGTGAACATGTCCATCAGATCGCCGATGGCCGGACCGTTGGTCGGCGCATAGGGATTGCTGGAGGTGGCCACCGGGTTGGGCAGGTTGTCACGCGAGGTGCTGCTGACCGTTTCCAGACCCCAGTTCTTCTCGACGAACTTCAGGAAGGAGACGTGGTCGGCATAGACGTGGGAGACATGGCCACCGGCGGAGTAGGGGGAGACCATGATCGCCGGGATGCGGGTGCCGTCACCGAAGAAGTCGAGCGGCTGGACATAGCCGGAGTCCCAGTAGCCGCCGCCTTCGTCGAAGGTGATGAGGATGGCGGTGTCAGCCCAGAGCGCCGGATTGGCCTGCACTTCGCTGATGATGTTCTTGGAGAAGGCTTCGAAGAGATCGAGCTTGGAAGAGGCGGGATGGCCGTCGAGCAGACCGTCCGGCTTGACGATGGAAACCGCGGGCAGCGTGCCGTTGGTGATGTCGGTGGTGAGGTCCGTCACGTCCTTCAGATGAGCCGCGCGCTGCGCAGCGCTCGTCATGATGGAGGTTTCGTACTGGAAGGGGTTGCAGATGTTGCAGTAGATGCTGCCGGCGTCGCTGTTGGGCGCCTTCACATAGTTGTTCCAGCCCGCACCGTAGTACGACCAGGAGATGTTGTGCTTGTTGAGCACGTCGGCAATCGTCGGCACGGTGGAGGGCGGCACGGTGAAGGTGGAGGTGTTGACGGTGCCGTCACCGTAGTAGCCGGGGTTGTAGTTGTTCACGAGATAGTAGGCGCCAGGCGCGCATTTCGGCGCGACGGGGGTGGGCAGGGCAGCGAGATAGGAGCGGACCGCACCGACGCCGGGCTGGCTCGCATCCGAGCACTCCGTGTAGGAGCCGCCGGAATAGCCGTCCTGCACCCACCAGTTGTTGGTGCCGGCCTGGGAGTTCGGGTTCTCGATCTCGTTGGCGGGCGGCGTCGCGACGTTGCCCTGTCCATCCGAGTAGTAGAGTGCGAGGCCCGTGCCGAGAGCGATGTGGTTGGCGCCCGTGCCGCCCATGATCGACTGGTGGAAGTTGTCGCTGATCGTGTACTGGTCGGCGAGGGACTTGAAGGTCGAGGCGTCGCCCTGGGCCATGTTGAAGAAGCCCATGGAGGTCGAGCCTTCACCGGTAGACTGATCAGTGAAGTTGGCCGGCTGCGCCTTGCCGTTGTTGCCGGCGCCGATGGTCACTTCCGTCCAGGGGAAGAGATCGGCCAAGCAGCCCGAGGGATTCGCCGCCGTGATGTGGCTGACGGCGCAGTCTTCCTGCTGCCACATCTGGTAGAAGCGATGCACCGGGCTCGAGGTATAGCTGTCATAGCCAAGCTTCGGGCCGGTCAGCTGATAGGGGCCGTTGGCCGGAGCCGCGGCATTGGCGATGCGGGTGTCGATCGCATCCGTCGAAAGACCCGTGGCACCCGTGGTCAGCAGGCGGTAGTTCGCCTGCGGCAGGCCGTCGTTGATCAGCGCTTCCGTGGCAGCGACGGCGGCGACCGTCGCAAACGGCGGCGGGTTGTTGTCGGCCGCCTTCGTCGGCGCGCCACCGGTCATCGAGGGCGGAAGGTTGCTGTAGAGCACCTTGCCGCCGGGGCTGATGCTGTAGTCACCGGTCTGTTGAGCGGAAAACTGACCGGCCTTGACGAAGTTGGGGCCCGGCGTGCCGTCGGCGCGAATGATGCCTTCCGAGAGCAGGTTGTACACGCTCTGGCCGCTCTTCGGCTTGTACGTCGCGAAGACGTGGTCGAAGGTACGGTTTTCACCGACGATGACGATGATATGCCGGATCGGCGTGGTGGCCGTCGGGTCGTTCACGAGCTTGTCGACGCCGCTGCTCGCGGCAAAAGACGCAATGGGGTTACCGATCAAAGAGATCGCCGTCGCGGCGACCATGGACAGTCTGAGCGATCGTGCGGCGCACGACAGCATCTTGGGCTGCATAGTATGCTCTCCAGATTGCATGAAGGCAGGGCAGGACGGCCCGCCAGTTTCCTCGCACCCGGCTTGTCGCAGACTTAATGTCTCTCCATCTTTGCCAAAACGGTTAATGTTTGATGACACGGTGGATGAGGCGTCTACATCGAAGAAATACGCAGCAAGAAATCCCAAGTAGAGGCAAGAAAAAATCATGATATCCACAAGGGGAGTGGCTGTTGTGCTTCTTGCTGAGAAGCGGCGCTGCGAGGGATTGGTGACGCCGAAAGTGCTGACACCCGATGACACGCTTTGTTACGTTTTTTACTGAGAAACCGCTTGACGATTATGGCTGCGTATTGGAGTTGCGCGGGCAAGTGATCACACCCGTACCGGTTCTGCAGACTGCCGGTTTCTTCGAACGTTAACGAAGCGCGGCGGGTGACTCGGCTAGCATCCGGGCCGAGGGGTCGCCTCAGGCGATTTAACGACAACATGGTCTTCTTCGCGCCTCGGCAGTCTAGCCGAGGCGTTGTCTTGTGTTCGTGATCAAATTGGGAAGAGCGCTGAAATGCCGGATATCGAATGGAGCGGCAGCTCCGGAACTTGGACCGATTCCGCCAACTGGACGTCGCAACAGGTTCCGGGCGCCCTTGATACGGCCGTCGTCTCTGGCGGCAGTGCGGTAGACGTGTTGATCGAGGGATCCGACACGGCCGTCGTCTCCGGTCTCGTGCTCAACGATGCAGCGGGAACGGTCGAGGTCGACGGAGTGCTGTCTGCCGGCACCATCGCGCTGAGCGCTGGCACGATCGTCGATGACGGCACGATCGCGGGTGCGACCATCGTGGTCGACGGCGGCTCGATCGACTTCGGCTATGGCCTCTTGCAGGCGGATACCATCGTGGGCGCCCTCGATGTCAGCGGCACCGAGGCGGTCGTGCAGTCGGGCCTCACCGTCGAGAATGCGGACGGCACGCCGGGCACGATCAGCATCGACGGCGCGGACAGCACGCTGCTCTTCAACGACGACGAGACCTTCGACAACGCGACCATCGTCATCGGCAGCGCGGCTGGGCTCGATGCACTCGAGGCCGGCGGTACGCTCACCCTCGGCGAAGGCGTGCTGGTTGAGACGGCTGGCACCTTCGCATCCGACAGCCTGGGCGGCGAGGGAACCATCATCAACGATGGCTCCATCCTGGCCGACGCGGCCAGCGGCACCCTCTCCCTCGAGAGCACGAGCTTCATCAACGACGGCAGCATCACGGTTGCCGGCGGTGCCGATCTCGACATTCAGCCGACCGGCACCTTCGCCAACAACGGGCGCCTCGCCATCACCGACGGCGGCACCATCGCCATCCAGGATCTCAACGCCTTCACCAATACCGGGTCCATCCAGATCGGCTCCGGCTCCGAACTCGATCTCGACACCTATGCCTCGGCCCTGACGCAGGTGCAGAGCGCTGGCGGTACGGTCGAGATCGATGGTCTGCTGAATGCCGAGGGCGGAACCATCGCCATCACGGCGACCGGCGCCTTCTCGGAACTCGACAATGACGGGACGATCGAGAACGCGACGCTGGTGCTCAGTGGCGGCACGTTGGGCCTGAGTGCGGACAGCGTGTTCCAGGACGACACGATCGTTGGCACGCTCACGGTCGGCGACGGCGACACCATCGTGGTGCAGAGCGGTTTCGTGGTGACGGATGCGAACGGTGCCGCTGGCACCATCGCGCTCACCGGCGCCGATGCGGGCCTGGAAGTGGCCGATAGCGAGACCATCGACAACGCCACCATCACCATCGGCAATGCCGCCGATCTCGACACGCTGCAGGTCGACAGCGTTCTGACGCTCGGCTCCGGCGCGCTCGTCGAGACGGCGGACAGCATCACCACCGCGATCATCACGGGTGGCGGCACGGTCATCAATGAGGGCACCGTGGTTGCCGACGGCACCAGCGGCACGCTGGTGCTGGAGACGACGGATTTCGACAACG
>NZ_BAAFHE010000009.1:242317-242386 GCF_054665075.1 Acidisoma sp. 7E03 | reverse complement strand
TGAGGACGGCCGCTTCCGCCGTGGACAGTGCCGCGACCTGCGCGGAACTCAGTCCGGAGATCGCCGTAT